>JALYTU010000661.1 GCA_030854125.1 Actinomycetota bacterium
GGCCGGCGCCACGCCGGCTCCGGCCCGACCGACGAAGGCCTCGATCAGGCGCCGCGTGTGCCGCGGCGCCAACAGTGCCTCGCCGCCGGCCACGATGCGCACGCCGGCCAACAGGTCGACGGGCTCGACGTCCTTGAGCAGAAAGCCCGACGCGCCGGCGCGCAACGCCCCGAACACGTAGTCGTCGAGCTCGAAGGTGGTCAGCACCAGCACCCGGGTCCAGGCCAGCGCCGGGTCGGCCGTGATCTGCGCCGTGGCCTGCAGGCCGTCCATGCGCGGCATGCGGATGTCCATCAGCACGATCTCGGGACGATGCTCGCGGGCGAGGGTCACCGCCGCCTCGCCGTCCTGCGCCTCGGCTACCACCTCGATGTCGGGCTCGGCGTCGAGCAGCACCCGGAACCCGGCCCGCACGAGCGCCTGGTCATCGGCCAGTTCAACGCGGATCACGATCGTTGAACCGTGCGCTCATGGCCGGCCGGCGCCGGAAGCGACACGGTCACGCGCCATCCGCCTCCGGGGGCGGGCGCTGCCTCGAGCGTTCCTCCCAACGCCCGCGCGCGCTCGCGCATCCCGCGGACCCCGTTGCCGGCGGACGGCGCCGGTGCGCTCGCCGCCGCTCCGTCGTCGGCGACCTCGATTCGAATCGCCTCCGGATCACGCGCGACACGGACCCACGCGTGCCGGGCGTCCGCATGGCGGACGATGTTGGTCAGCGCCTCCTGGACGATCCGGTAGCCGGCGCTGTGCACCACGGCCGGGACCTCGCCGAGCGGCCCAACCTCCAGGATCGTCTCCAGCCCGGCGGCCCGTACGCCGGTGGCGAGCGACTCGAGGTCACCGAGGCCCGACGGGACGGTCAGCGGCGCGGCCTGATCGGGATCGCGCAGGAACTCCAGCGTCGTGCGCAGATCGCGCAGCGCCTCACCGCTGGTCTGCTTGATGTTGCGCAGGGCGTCGTGCGCGTTGGCCGGATCTCGCTCCAGCAGGTGAGCGGCGACTCCCGCCTGCACGTTGATCGCGGTCATCGCGTGCGCGACCACGTCGTGAATCTCGTGCGCGACCTGCAGCCGCTCCTCCCCGACCCGCCGGAGCGTCTCCTGCTCGCGCGCCGCCGCGGCCCGCCGGGCCGACTCCTGGCGTGAGCGCAGCACGTCGCCGGCGACGATGGCCAGCAGGCACAAGGTGATGTTGTAGACGACGACTGGGAACGGATGCGCGTTATGCCCGAACGGGACGATGCTGACCGCGACACTTGGCACGGTGATCAGCGCGATCCACAGCGAGCGGCGGCGATCCCCGTGCTGAGCCATCTCGAACAGCGCGATCAGCGGTATCAGCGCGACCACGTCGCCGGGGTTCAGCTGCCAGACCACGAGCACGATGCCCGCTGTCAGCACGGGCGCGAAGAGCAGGAACGGCAGCCGCCGGCGCAGCCCGAGCGGAACGCAGCCGACGATCGCGGCCAGCACGCCGACGACGGTGATCGAGCCGGCTCCGCGGGTGATGACGGCGCCGATCAGCAGCGCGGGCGGGACCAACGCCGTGGGCAGCCAGTCACCGGTCACGACGGCCCACCCGGGACGCCCGGCGCTGCCCCGCACGGGGCGCGGACCCACGGGCGCGGTGCGGTCGGCGCTCTCGGCCACGGCGCGCCCGATCATACGGGCCGCCATCGTGATCACGTGCCGGACATCCGCAGCTCAGCGGCCGCGGCGGGGGGCGGGGCTCCGGGAGCGCGCCGCGACCGGCGACGCAGCCAGCGGGGGGAGTACCAGTTCCAGCGGCCGAGCAGGGCCATCAGTGAGGGGACGAGCAGCGAACGGACCACGAACGCGTCGATGAGGACGCCGGTTGCACTGGCGACGCCGATCTGTTGGATGAAGGAGATCGAACTGGTGCTGAAGGCTCCGATCGCCACCGCGAGCAGGATCGCGGCGGCGGTGATCACGCGACCCGTCGCCCCGAGTCCGAAGGCGACCGCCTCGCGGTCGGGGCGACCCTGCTCGCGGGCCTCCTTGATCCGCCCGAGCAGGAATACGCCGTAGTCGGTGGACAGCGCGAAGACCAGGACTGCGGTGACCAGGAAGTCGCTGGGCTCGACGCCCCCGTTGGAGGTGTAGCCGAGCACGCCGGTCAACCGCCCGTGCTGGTAGATCAGCACGAGCGGAGTGAGCGCTGCCCCCACCGTCAGGGCGTTCATGATCAGCGCCTTGGCGGGCAGCACGATCGAGTCGGTCATCAGCCACAGCACGATGAAGGTGAGTGCGGCGAGCAGGCCGACGGCGAGCGGCAGATGGGAGCCGATCGACGCCTGCTGATCGACGAACGCGGCCGCGTCGCCGGTGACGTGCACTCCAAACGGGCGCCCCTGCGCACGGATCGCCCCGACGAGGCGCTGCGCGACCGGTCCGGACGAATCGCCGGTGACGGCGAGGTCGATCTGCCAGGTGGCGTGGCCGAGGTCGCGGGCCTGGGCCGGACCGCTGACCCCCGGGATTGTGGCCAGACGCCCCGCGTAGCGCTGCACGGTGGCG
>JALYTU010000662.1 GCA_030854125.1 Actinomycetota bacterium
GGACGAGTGGGATGACGGGCACATCCCAGGTGCCGTCCACGTGCCCTACCACGACCTCGACGCGATCCCCGACGGGATCGACGCATCGCGCCCCGTCGCGGTCATCTGCTCCTCCGGACAGCGCAGCGCGCTCGCCGCGTCGCTGCTCGCCCGCGCGGGCGCGGTCCATCCGATCCACGTCGCTGACGGCGGCGTCGGCACCTGGCAAGAACACGGCTGGCCAACAGAACAGGCCGACGCGCGCGCGACCGCTGGCTAGCCGGCGTGATCCTGGCCGCCATACCGTTCGGCCTCGGGATCGGTCTGAGTCTCGGCATGCTCGGCGGCGGCGGCTCCGTGCTCGCGGTGCCGATCCTCGTCTACATCCTCGGACAGAGCGTCCACCAGGCGACCACCGCATCCCTCGTCATCCGCGAGCGAGATACTGGGGTCGAGCTGTCCGCCGCTGCGGCTCACCCGCGACCTCGCCGCCGGCCTCCTGATCGGCGCGATGACCGGCTTCTTCGGCGTCGGCGGCGGCTTCCTGATCGTCCCCACCCTCACCATCGTCCTCGCCCTCTCCATGCGCCTCGCCGTCGGCACCTCACTGGTGATCATCACCGCGAGCTCGCTCATGGCACTCCTCGCGCACCTCGCCGCCGGCAGGACCCTCGACATTGGCGTGACCCTGTCCATGACCGCAGCATGCATCGCCGGAGCCCTGGCCGGCGTGCGTGTCGCCGGCCGCGTGGCGCAACGCACGCTCGGTCAAGGCTTCGCAGTCCTCGTCGTAGTGATCGCTGGGTACCTGCTCATCTCCGTCGCGCTCCTCGGCGGGCCCCCCGGCACGTCCTGACGCGACCAAGACAGCGTCAGACAGGCTCAAAGCCAGGATCGCGCAAGGCCACGGCCGACCCATACGCGCGTTTAGCGGTCAGATCGATTGCGAACCCCTGCCACGAGACCGCTAAACCCTCCAGCCTCACCAAGGAGAGACGCTCTCGGGAGCCGCGCCGACCGGGCTCGACGCTTCTGTTTCCGGCGGTTTGCGGCCGCACGCGTTCGGCTGCCACGGGACACAAGACCTGCATTCGTGTTGCGACACAACGTCTCGGCGGCTCGCCACAATCGCGGTTTTCGGGGGATGCAGGAGCGGCCACCGGGCACGGCCGAGGCACTGATGATGGGGGGCTGACCCCATTGCCGGGTCTGGATGGTTGAGGGAGCCTCGTTGGACTGCCAATCCAAGGAGGAACCAGATGGTGGACGGTGCTACAGAACTCCTACCGCGTAGACGCGTGGACCGAGATGACGTGCCGGCGCCGCGGGTGCCGACGGTGATCCGTTGTTTGGTGGTTGATGATCATCCAGCGATTCGGGTCGGCTTGCGGGAATTGCTGGCGGCCGAGCCGGGGTTTGAGGTGCTCGACGCGGTTGCTACGGCTGAGGCGGCGGTCTCGTTTGCCGAGCGGACACCCGTCGATGTGGCGGTCGTCGATTATCAGCTCGGCGGTCGCTCGGGGTTGTGGGTCAGCCGCAAGCTCAAGCGGTTGCCCGATCCGCCCGCGGTGCTGGTCTACTCGGCGTACTCGGATTATCTGTTGGCGGCGGCGTGCGTGGTGGCTGAGGCCAACGGCTTGGTCAGCAAGGCGTCGCTGGGTTCAGAGTTGTGCGAGCGGATTCGTGAGGCGGCGCTGGGTGAGACGCATCTTCCGATGCTGCCGCCATCATTGGCTGACAGTATGCGCCGTCGTCTGGATCCCGAGGAGCAGGCCATTTTTGGCATGCTCCTGGGCGGGATCGTGACGGTGGAGATCGGTCGCACCCTTCAGCTTGCCCATGGCGAGCTTGAGGCACGTCTATGGGCGATGCTGCGAAAGCTCGAACGACTGGATCCGGTTAACTGAAATGGCCGGGAGCGAGCGCCCTAGTCGGCGAAAATATCTGCCGTTGGTGTACCGGGTCGCCGGATTGAACGCGGCGCTTCTTGTCGCGGCGGTGGTGGTGACGGTCGTGGTGCTGGCGCCGCGGAAGTTCTCGACTGTCGCGGTTGATGAGGCGGGGGTGCTGATTGTGGGGCTGGGTTTGGTGGCGCTAGTCAACCTGATGTTGCTGCGGCGGGTTGTGCGTCCGGTGGCGGCGTTGACGGCGTTAGCGCGGCGGGTGGATCTGACTCGGCCGGGGGAGCGGATGCCGCAGGCGACGCCGACGTCGGAGGCGGGCGAGCTGGCGTTGACGTTTAACGAGATGCTGGCTCGGTTAGAGGCTGAGCGGCGCGAGGCCACCGGCCGGGTGCTGGCGGGCCAGGAGGCCGAGCGGCTGCGGATCGCGCAGGAGCTGCATGATCAGGTCGGTCAGGATCTCACCGCAGTGCTGCTCGGGCTCGCGAGGGTTCAGTCGCGGCTTGAGCCGCCGTTGCGTGATGATCTCACCGGCGTTCAGGAAGCGGTTCGCTCAAGCCTTGAGGACGTGCGACGAATCGCGCTTGAGCTGCGCCCCGAGGCGCTTGACGACCTCGGGCTGATCAGCGCTCTAGCAGTGTTGTGTGAGCG
>JALYTU010000663.1 GCA_030854125.1 Actinomycetota bacterium
GTCGAGGGCTGTCCGATGGCGTCCGCACCGGACTTCGTAGCGAGCCATCCACGCGCGGCGAGCAGCGACTCGGTGGCAGTAATACGCTAGGGATGCCGCAGATCTTCAAAGCGCCCGCCGCGGCGAGCAGACGCTCGCGCGCACGGACGGTCGAGCTCCCAGAGGAGAGGAGTCCCACATGTCCAGCGTATCTCACGCTCAGTTGACGCCGCTGCGTTTCCTGCAGCGCTCCACCGAGGTGTACCCCGAGAAGGTGGCGATCGTCCACGGCGATCGCCGCATGACCTATCGGGACTTCGCCGGCGAAGTGACCCGCCTCGCGCGGGCGCTGCAGGCGTCGGGGATCGAGCCGGGTGACCGCGTAGCCTACCTGTGCCCGAACATCCCCGAGCTGCTGATCGCGCACTTTGCCGTTCCGCTGGCGGGAGCGGTGCTGGTGGCGATCAACTCGCGCCTGGCGGGGCAGGAGGTGCGCTACATCTGCGATCACTCGGGGACCAAGCTGCTGGTGGTTGACTCTGAGCTGCGCTCGGTCGTCGCCTCGGTGGAGGACCAGCTCGAGACGATCCAGGAGATCATCACCGTCAACGACCCTGAGTCCGGGCCGGACGCTTCGGAGGCGCCCGACGGGCGCCGCTATCCAGATCTACTCGAGCGTGGATCCGACGAGCCGCTGGAGTGGACGGTCGAGGACGAGCTGGCGACGATCACGATCAACTACACGTCGGGGACCACCGGGAAGCCCAAGGGCGTCATGTACAGCCACCGCGGCGCCTACTTGAACAGCCTCGGGCAGTTGCTTCACTCTGAGCATCGGGCCGATTCCGTTTACCTCTGGACTCTGCCGATGTTTCACTGCAACGGGTGGTGCACGGCTTGGGGCGTGACCGCCATCGGCGGGCGGCACGTGTGCCTGCGCGCGGTGCGCGCTGACCTCATGTGGCAGCTCATAGATCAGGAGAACGTCACGCATCTCAACGGCGCCCCGATGGTGCTCACGACGCTGGTCAACGCTGAGGAGGCTCACCCGCTGGAGCGACCGTTGGTGATGACCACGGCCGGCGCTCCGCCGAGCCCGACCACGATCGCGGAGTGTGAGCTTCTTAATGCGCGCGTGGTGCACGTCTTCGGGCTGACCGAGACCTACGGCCCCTACTCGCTGTGTCAGTGGCAGGAGGGCTGGGAGAACCTCGATGCGAAGAACCGCGCCGCGCTCCTGGCCCGCCAGGGTGTGGGGATGATCCAGGCAGATCGCCTCCGCGTGGTAGATAAGGAGATGAACGACGTGCCGGCGGACGGTAAGACGATGGGCGAGATCGTGATGCGCGGTAACACCGTCATGACGGGCTATTTCAAGGACGAAGAGGCGACGGCCGACGCGTTTAGGGGCGGCTGGTTTCACTCCGGCGATCTGGGCGTCATCCAGCCCGATCGTTACGTGCAGCTCTTGGACCGCGCCAAGGACGTGGTGGTATCCGGCGGGGAGAACATCTCCAGCGTAGAAATCGAGCAGGCGCTCCTCACCGACGAGGCTGTGCTGGAGGCGGCGGTCATCGGGGTGCCCGACGAGAAGTGGGGCGAGCGGCCCAAGGCGTTCGTGGTCCTCAAGCCGGGCAAGAGGTCCAGCGAGAACGAGTTGATCGACCACGTGAAGTCCGTCCTGGCCCGCTATAAGGCGCCCAAGGCTGTCGCCTTCCTGGACGAGCTGCCGAAGACCACGACTGGCAAGATCCGAAAGTTCGAGCTCCGCGACCCCGAATGGACCGGAGAAGAGTCTCGAATCAAGGGGTGAGGACCGTCGCCGCGTCCCGCCGACGCCCGCGTCCGGTACGACCGCGCTCATTCCATGGAGCGCGCCTTGCGTGGCCTGCCTGAACCTCTTCGGAGTCGGCTCGATCGCCGCGCTGAGCGATGGCACTCAGCTCGCGCAAAACGCGATGGCGCTCAGCAATACCGCGAAGAGCTATAACCAAAAAGGGTCCTCCATCTCAGTGCAGTAGGTCGTGAGTCATCCCGGCCCCGCCTGGCCTTTCCGCCTGTCGCCATGGTCGATCGATGGGAGCGCTGTCCAGGCTTGCGGGGCGGATGCGCTTGCCGCGGTGGTGTCTGCGGGTTGCGGCGTCCGGCGTCGGGATCGACGACGAGTGAGCGGTAGGTACGCGGTGGGGAGTGCACAGCCTGCTCGAGGAGTCGGTAGAAGAGCATGCCTCTGGCGCGTGAGCGCCGGCGGTTGAAGCGAAACGTGAACTCGTCCAGGTATGCCTGGATGTGTCCGGGCTTGACGCGGCCCTGGTGGGTGCCCAGCAGCCAGCGTTGGGCGAGCGACGCGACGCGGTGCACGCCCGGGAGTAGCTCATGCGCCTGCTGGCCAGACGGACCGATCGGCTCCGGTTGGTGGGTGTAGTCCTCGCCGCACGCCGGCCGGTAGCTCGCCAGCCCGTCGGTGATCACGATCGAGCGAGGCTCGACGTGGTCGAGCATGAACGCCCGCAACGTCGGCCCGGCGACATCTGGGATCACCTGCAGCCG
>JALYTU010000072.1 GCA_030854125.1 Actinomycetota bacterium
GGCGGCCACGCCGATCTCCTCGGAGGCCGAGATGACCAGCCGTCGGGCGACGAACTCCGGCGCTTCACCGCCCGCCTCCATCCTGGCCAGCCAGTAGAGCGCCGCGTCAGGATCCGAGCCGCGGATCGACTTGATGAACGCCGAGATGATCGCGTAGTGCTCGTCGGCGCCCTTGTCGTAGGAGACGGCCCGCTGCCCGACCGCCTTCTCCACGGTCGCGAGCTCGATCACCCCGCCGTCGGGGGTCAACTGCGCGGCGCGCTCGACCGTGCCCAGCAGCCGGCGAGCATCACCGTTGGAGGTGAGCAGAAGGTGCTCGGCTGCCGCCCGGTCCAGTTCGTAGGGCCGCCGTGGATCGTCAGTGGGGATGCCGACGCCGCGCGTGGCGTCCGTCAGTGCGCGTCCGGCGAGCTCGGTCAGATCGTCGTCCTGCAGGGGCAGGACGACATGGACCTGCAGGCGGGACACCAGGGCTCGATTGAGCTCGAACCCGGGATTCTCGGTCGTGCTGCCCACCAGCACGACGGTTCCGTTCTCGACGTACGGCAGCAGGGCATCCTGCTGGGCCTTGTTCCAGCGGGCGATCTCATCGATGAACAGCAGCGTCCGCCCCCCCATGCCGCGCCGCTGCTCGGCGCGGGAGATGACCGCGCGCAGCTCCTTGATCCCGTCGGTGACGGCGTTGAGCTGCTCGACCTCAGCATCGACTTCCTTGGCGACGCACAGCGCAATCGTCGTCTTGCCCGTCCCCGGCGGTCCCCACAGCACCATCGAATGCGGGGCGCCCGATGCCAGGGCCACCCGCAGAGGCGCGTCCGGCGCGGTGAGCTGAGGCTGGCCCACGACCTCGTCAAGCGTCCGTGGCCGCATCCGCTCTGCCAACGGCAGATGGCGCAGGCTCAGCGAGGCTCCGAGCGTCAGCTGGTCATCATCCACAAGGTTCACAACGGTACCGGCGGGCGGCAAGCCGGCATGCAGGCGGCCGGCGGTCCGGGCGGCGTCATGACCACTTGTTCACGGCCGGGGTACTGAAGCTACTACCCTGTAGCAATGCCGTCGACCTTTGATCCCGGCGCCCTGCTGGCGCGCTCCTATGCCCTCCCCGGGGGGCTGCGCGTGACCCTGCGGCTGAGCCGCATCCGGGACCTGAGCGCGATCGAGGCCCTCTTCGCCCGTGAGGGTCACGGCCTGACCCGGTTCGAGCTGGCGCGGCTGCTGCGCTCTCATCCCCGCGAGCGGCTGCTGGTGTGCGCGACCGCACTGATCGATGGCGGCGAGACCATCGTCGGATTCGGCGCGATCGGCTTGGATCGGGCAGATATCTCCCCGGCCCTGATCGTGACCGACACCGAGCGGGCGCCCGACCTCGGATCGCTGTTGGGAGAGGCCCTGCTCGGCCGTGCCGAGGCGCTGGTCCGCACCCGCGCCGCCTGACGTTGACCGTTAGCCTTCGCGGCGTGACCGCGACCGCCGCTGTGACCCTCGAGTCTCGCAACCCGGCCACCGGGGCGGCGCTCGGCTCGGTGGCCGTGACGGCCCCGGGAGACGTGCAGAGCGTCGTCGACGCTGTCGCCAAGGTCCAGCCGTTCTGGGCTCAGCTCACCCTGCGCGACCGCGCGCGGTATCTCGAGCGTGCCGCCCAGGTGCTGATCGACGAGTCCGACGAGATCCGGGACCTGATCGTGGCCGAGCAGGGCAAACCCCGCAACGAGGCTTTCACGATGGAGATCATGCCCACGATCGATGCGCTGACCTGGATCGCGCGCGATGGCCAGCAGATCCTCGCCGATGAGGCTTTGGCCATGCCCCAGCTGTTTCTCAAGACCAAGCGTTCGGCCTTCACCTACGAGCCGCTCGGCGTGATCGGGGTTATCGCCCCGTGGAATTACCCATGGAGCATCCCGCTCGGCGAGGTCGCGATCGCGTTGATGGCCGGCAACGGCGTCGTGCTCAAGCCCGCCTCGCTGACCCCGCTGATCGGCGAGCGCATCCTGCGTGTGCTCGACCGGGCCGGGATCCCCGAGGGCCTGGTGCGAATCGTCCACGGGCCCGGGACCGGACCGGCGCTCGTGGACTCCAGTGTCGGGAAGATCTTCTTCACCGGCTCGGTCGAGACCGGGCGCGGGGTGGGGGAGTCATGCGCGCGCCAGCTCAAGGGCTCGGTGCTCGAGCTCGGTGGCAAGGACCCGATGGTCGTGCTCGGCGACGCCAACCTGGACCATTCGATCGCCGGCGCGCTGTGGGGCGGCTTTGCCAATGCGGGTCAGACCTGCGCGGGCATCGAGCGGGTGTACGTTCAGCGCGAAGTCTCCGAGCGCTTCATCGCGGGTGTCGTGCGCGGCGCGCAGGCCCTGCGGGTCGGGGACCCTGACAGCTGGGACACCGAGGTCGGGCCGATGATCTCCCGGGAGCAGTTTGAGCTCGTCGCCGAGCTGGTTGAGGACGCGGTGGGCGCCGGGGCGAGCCTGCTCTGCGGGGGCCCCGTGGCCGCTCCGCCCGGATGCACCGGCGATTTCTACGCGCCAGCTGTTCTCACCGGGGTGACGCACGAGATGCGGATCATGCGCGAGGAGATCTTCGGGCCGGTTCTGCCGATCATGGTCTGCGACACCGAGGACGAGGCGCTCGCTCTGGCCAACGACAGTGTCTTCGGCCTCGGCGCCTCGGTGTGGACCTCAGACCGCGATCGGGGCGAGCGGATCGCCCGCGAGCTGCAGGCCGGCATGGTCTGGATCAACGACCACATGTTCAGCCATGGCGCCTGCCAGTGCTCCTGGGGCGGGGTCAAGGAATCGGGCCTGGGTCGCACCCACTCCAAGTTCGGCCTGTATGAGTGCGTCAACGTCAAGCTGCGCGTCTGGGAACCCTCGACGATCCGCAATCCGTGGTGGCATCCCTACGACGAGACCCTCGGCCGCGCGCTCAAGCAGACCGCCTCGATCCTCTACGGCCGGCCTTCGATCCGCGCGGCCGCGCTGCGCGCGGGAACCTCGCCGCTGCTCAAGCTCGGGTCTCGCCTGGCCCGTGACGCCCTCCGGCTACCCTGAAAGCATGCCCGCTCAGGCCTACGCCGGTAAGGAGTGCGTCTGCCAGTTCCGCAAGGGGATCTGCGACCAGACGTGCGTGCAGGGGATGCTCGAGACCCCCTTCTACATCGCCTGCCTGAAGCTCAGCGGCCGCCGCTGTCTCGTGGTTGGGGCTGGTGACATCGGGCTGGAGAAGGTGGAGGGCCTGCTCGCCTGCGACGCCGACGTCACCGTCGTCGCCCCCGAGGCCCACCCGGCGATCGCCGAGCTGGCCGCCGAGGGGTCGGTCACCTGGATGCGGCGGGAGTTTGAGCCCGGCGACCTCGACGGGTGCCTGATCGCGATCGCGGCCACCAATGACACGGACGTCAACATCTCGGTCTATGACGCCGCCGAGCGCAGGGCGATGCTCGTCAACGTCGTCGACGTGCCGCCGCTGTGCAATTTCATCCTGCCCGCGATCGTGCGCACCGGTCCGCTCGCGGTGGCGATCTCGACCGCCGGCGCTTCACCGGCCCTGGCCAAGCGGATGAAGCGGGAGATCTCCGACCTGTTCGGCGAGACCTACGCCGACCTCGCCGTCCTGCTCAATGACGTGCGCGGGTGGGCGAAGTCCACGCTGCCCACCTATCAGGACCGCAAGGCGTTCTTCGAGTCGATCGTCAACGGCGATCCCGACCCGATCGCGCTGTTGCGCGCCGGGGAGCGGGTCCGCGTGCGCGAGCTGATCGAGGCTGCTCAGCAGGCCCACACATCCGCCGCGGCGCGCTGACCGGCTCAGGCGGCGGCCGCCGATGAGCGAACTCACCCACCTGGACTCCGACGGCCAGGCGCGGATGGTCGACGTCGGCGCCAAGCCGGCCACCGAACGGATCGCCGTCGCGCGGGCCGTCGTCCAGGTCACGCCCGAGACCGCGGGGCTCATCGTCGCCGGCAACGCCCCCAAGGGTGATGTGCTCGCCACCGCCAGGATCGCCGGTATCCAGGCCGCCAAGCGCACCTCGGATCTGATCCCGCTGTGCCATCCGCTCGCGCTCACCTACGTCGGCGTCGACGCCACCATCGACGAGGCAGGCGGCGTGATCGAACTGATCGCCGAGGCCCGCACCACCGGCCCCACCGGCGTCGAAATGGAGGCGCTGACCGCCGCGAGCGTCGCTGCGCTCACCGTGTACGACATGGTCAAGGGCGTCGAGCGCGGAGCCGAGATCACGGGCGTGCACCTGCTCAGCAAGTCGGGTGGGCGCTCCGGCGAGTGGCGCCGGGCCTGACCGCGCCCGGAACGTATGCTCAGCAGCATGCGAACCGCCATCCTCACCGTCTCCACCTCCGTGGCCGCGGGCGTGACCGAGGACCGCTCGGGGATCGCGCTGGCCGAGCAGGCGCGGGCCGCCGGAGCCGAGATCATCGCCCAGGACGTGCTCCCGGACGAGCAGCCCGCGATCGAGGCGTGGTTGCACACCCAGGTCGACACCGGCGCGCAGCTGATCTTCACCACCGGCGGCACCGGCTTCACGCCGGACGACGTCACTCCCGAGGCGACCCTGGCGGTCATTGATCGTCACGCGCCGGGCTACGCCGAGGCGATGCGCGCCGAGGCGGTGCGGCACACCCCGATGGGGATCCTCACCCGGGGCGTCTCGGGGATCGCCGGACGCACCCTGATCATCAACTTCCCCGGTAACCCCAAGGCGATCGGTGAGCTGTTTGGAGTCATTGCGCCAACGCTCGAACATGCCGTGGGGACGCTGAACCGCGAGGGTGGACAGCCAACCCCCGGCCATTGAGCTGGCTGGTCTGACTCGCTATTTCGGCGAGCGGACCGCCCTGCGGGAGGTGTCGCTCAAGGTTCCGGCCGGCGCGACCCTGGCCGTGCTGGGCCGTAACGGCGCCGGCAAGTCGACCCTGCTCCGAATTCTCGCCACGCTGCTGCGCCCCCACGCGGGCGAGGTCTCGGTGCTCGGCGAGCCCCTGCCCCGGCGCGGCTGGGCGGTGCGGGGACGGCTCGGCTTGCTCGGCCACGATCCGCTGCTCTACCGAGATCTGACCGGACGCGAGAACCTGCTCTACCACGCGCGTCTGCACCGTGTGCCGCCGGCGCGCATCGCCGAGGTGCTCGCCGCGGTGGGGATGGAGGGCCGTGACGATGAGCCGGTGCGGCTGCTCTCGCGGGGGATGGTCCAGAGGATGGCGATCGCCCGGGCCGTCCTGCATCGCCCGGCGCTGCTGCTGCTCGACGAGCCGCGGGCCAACCTCGATCCCGGCGCCAGCGAACTGGTCGAGCCGCTGATCGGCCGCGCTTCGGGCGTGACCCGGGTGCTGACCAGCCACGATCCGCGCGCGGCGCTGGCCGAGGCCGATCTCGTGCTCGCGCTCAAGGGGGGGCGCGTGGTCTACACCGGTGATCCCCAGGGGTTCGATGATGCGCGCCTGGTCGAGCTCTACGCATGAGGACCGCGCTGGTCATCCTGCGCAAGGACCTGCGTCTCGAGCTGCGCACGATGGAGACCGTGCCGGCGATGGTCCTGCTCGCCCTGGTCACCTTCGTGATCTTCCATTTCGGCATCAACCGTGACGCGCTCGACGGGCAGCTCGCCGCCGGGGTGCTCACGGCCACGCTGCTGTTCGCGGCCGTGCTGGGGATCAACCGGCTGTTCGTGGCCGAGCGCGAGCAGGGGGGCTTTGACGCCTTCCTGCTCGCCCCCGTGGACCGGACCGCGATGCTCCTCGCCAAGGCGTCGGCGCTGTTTCTCTTCCTCGCCGCACTGGAGGTGATCGCGGTGCCGGCGTTCGGTCTGTTCCTGCTCGGGCCGTCCCTGGGCCCCGCGTTGCCGGGACTGCTGCTCGTTCTCGTGCTCGCCGACGTCGGGCTGGCGGTGATCGGGACGCTGGTCTCGGCGATCGCCGTCCACACGCGAGCCCGCGACCTGATCGGGCCGGTCATCTCGCTGCCGCTGCTGATCCCCGCGCTGATCGCCACCGCGCGGGCGATCGGGCCGCTGCTCACCGTGCACAGCTCGGGCTCCCCGCCGGGACGGTGGCTGGCGATCCTCGGTCTCTATGATCTGGTGTTCGCATTGCTCGCCTACGCAGTGTTCGACTTCCTTCTGGAGGACTAGCCCAAAAATGCCCTCGACCACGTACGGCAAGGGGCTCCGCAGCCTCTCGCTCGCCACCGTCGCCACGATCGGCGTCGCGCTGGCGCTCGTCTTCTTCTACGCACCGCTGGACGCCGATCAGGGCTTTGTCCAGAAGATCTTCTACATCCACGTGCCGCTGGCCATCGTGACGCTGTGCGGCTTCGTCGCCGGGGGTGTACTCGCCGCCATCCACCTGCGCACCGGCGATCGCAAGTGGGACATGCGCTCCTACGTGGCCATCCACATGGCCCTCATCTTCGGCATCGGCGCGCTGCTCACCGGCGCGATCTGGGCCAAGGCGTCCTGGGGGCACTGGTGGGTGTGGAACGAGCCGACGCTCGTCTCGTTTCTGATCGTGATCCTGCTGTTCGCGACCTACCAGCCGCTGCGCTTCTCGATCGAGGACCCCGAGCGCCAGTCGCGGTACGCCAGCGTCTTCTCGGTGACCGCGGCCGCCTTCGTGCCGCTGAACTTCATCGCCGTTCGCCTGGCCCAGCAGTACGTGCATCCCCGCGTGCTCACCCTCGGGGGCGGCCACCTGCCGGGCTCAATGGCGCTGACCTTCTACATCTCGCTGCTCGGCATCGCACTGCTGTACATGACGTTGTGGAAGTACGAGATGACGAGCAAGAACACGCGCATGCAGGTCCGCCGCCTGCGGCGCACGCTGCTCGGCGAGGACACGATGCGACCCGCGGGGCGGAGTGCCGCCCCGTCGTGAGCGCGGTGTTCGCGATCGCGCCTGCGCTGCCGCTGGGCAAGTCGGGCAAGTTCGTCGCCGGCGCCTACCTGGTGTTCGTCGTCCTGATCCTCGTCTACGTGGCGATCATGGCCGTGCGCGCACAGCGCACCGAGCGCGAGCTCGCGGCGTTGCAGCGAGACGTCGAGTCCGCCCGGGCGCGCGAGGCGCAGGCCGAGCGCGAGGCGGTCCGGGCATGAGTGAGCTGCTGGCCATCGGCACCTCCTACAAGACGGCACCGGTCGAGGTCCGCGAGCGGCTCGCTCTGCCCGAGAGCCGCGCCGCGGACTTCCTGCGCGACCTGCGGGGCGAGACCGAGGTTCACGAGGCCGTCGCCGTCTCGACCTGCAACCGCACCGAGCTGTATCTCGTCGTCGGAGATCCGGTCGAGGCCGAGAGCACGGTGCTGACGATGCTCGCTCGCCAGGCGGGCATTCGACCGACGGGCCTGGCTACCGCGATCTACTCGCACCGCAACTGCGACGCCGCCCGGCACCTGTACCGGGTCGTCTCCGGCCTGGAGTCGATGATCATCGGCGAGGCCGAGATCCAGGGCCAGGTCAAGCGCGCCTATGAGTCCGCGCTCGGGCTCGAGACCGCCGGCCCGCTCACCAATCATCTCTTTCGCGCCGCGCTGAGTACCGGCAAGCGGGTCCGGGCCGAGACCGCGATCGGGGAGCGCCAGCTCAGCCTGCCGAGCGTCGCGGTGGCGATGGCCCGGGAACAGCTCGGGGACATCGCCGGCCGCGAGGTGGTGATCGTCGGAACCGGCGAGACAGCCGAGCTCACCGCGCGCGCACTGGCCGATAGCGGCACCCGGACGGTGTTCGTGGCCAACCGTCGCCGCGATCGTGCCCTCAGCCTGGCCAGGCGCTATGGCGGTCGGTCGGTCAGCTTTGACGAGCTCCCCGAGTCGCTACTCGCGGCCGACATCGTCGTGGCGGCGACGACCTCGCCCCATCTGCTGCTCGAGGTCCGCGAGCTCGCCACGGTGATGACCGAACGCGCCGGCCGCGCGATGCTGCTGATCGACCTCGCGGTGCCGCGCGACATCGACTCCGCCTGCGCGGGCCTGGAGGGCATCACGCTGCGCGACATTGACGACCTCGAGGCCGTCGCCGATCGCAACCGCAAGGTCCGCCAGGCCGAGGCCCGTCGGGCGGAGGGGATCATCGCCGAGGAGATTCAGGCCTTCGCGGTGTGGCTGGGCTCGCTGGAGGTGCTGCCGACGCTGGCCGCGTTGCGCACCCACGCCAACGCGATCGCCGAGCACGTGGTGTCCGAGAACGCCGGGAAGTGGGAGTCCGCGTCCCCGCGCGATCTCGAGCGCATCGACGCCGTCGCCCGGGCGATCGTCAACCGGCTGCTGCACGATCCCACACTGCATATGAAGGAGATGCGCGACGACCGCGTGCACGCCCGCATGGCACTCGTCCGGGACCTGTTCGGGCTGAGCGTCGGCGAGGAAGCGCTCGGCGCCGACATCGCGCAGTCCTCGGTGACGGCCGCGCCCGAGCCACCGCCCGCCAACGTGCGAGCGCTGCGCTCTCGCACGGTCGGTCACTCCCGGAC
>JALYTU010000073.1 GCA_030854125.1 Actinomycetota bacterium
CTCTAGGGCGTTGGGGTGACCGGCTACTGCCATACGTGCCGCAGCTCCCCCTCGAATGGGCCGCCCTTGGCATAGCTTGCGCGGCCTGGCGGGCCGCCCGTGACGGCGGCCGTGGCCGCGTCCTCGCCGTCTACGCGCTCGCGACGCTCGCGCTGACGATCTCGTCGGCAGCCGTCGAAGTGGAACTCACGCCGCACACGCACACAGGCCAACGAGCTGACCGGAACGGGCTGACGCAGGCCAGTAGCCCCTCGCTCCTTGCGGAGAGCGGGTGTCGGTTGTCTTCGCCGGATTTTGCACCGGCCGGCGGCCTGCTCGCTTCAAGGTCGCAAGCTCCCTTCCCCTCACGCAGAGCGTGCGGTTCCGCTCGGCCGCCCGGCCGGCGCTACCGGACGACGTCAACCACCCGATCCCCACAAGGAGGGACCACCAGATGCTCAACCGCGTAATCCTCATCGGCAGGCTCACAGCAGACCCCGAGCTCCACGACCGCTCGGGAACCCAGGTCGGACGGCTGCGGCTCGCCGTACAGCGCCCGCGCAGCAAGGACGGCGAGGACCGCGGCGCCGACTTCGTCGACGTCACCGTCTTCAACAACCAGGCGCAGGTCTGCAACCAGTACCTCGCCAAGGGCCGCCGCGTCGCTGTCGAGGGACGCCTGCAGCACTCCGAATGGCAGGCCGAAGACGGCTCACGCCGCCAGAAGCTCGAGGTCATCGCCTCAAGCGTCGAGTTCCTCGACCCCAAGCCCAGCGAGGACCAAGAGCCCGAGGCCGTCGAGACGGCCGCGTAAAGCAAGGCGGCGAGGCGGGACGCCCGGCCAAGGGACGTCCCGCCACCGGCCGCCCTCCACAGGAGAGCGACATGCAACACCACACTTCTACCACCGATCCCGATCTGCGCGGCAGCCTCTGGATCGACCACGCCCACCACTACCGCATCGTCGAAGTCATCCGCGTCCTCGACAACGAGCGCGTGCTGATGCAACCCATCCGCGACGCGCAGCTCAGGCCGCCCAGCTATCTCGAGACAACCGAGCACCTCTCCGGACTCGACTACCGGCGGGTGACGCCATGAGCGTCTCGACGACCCCCAAGAGCGAGGAGCGTGCCGCTCGCGATCGCCTCAAGGCGATCGAACGAGCCCGCGCCGCGAAGGCCAAGACGGCCGCCCGCCGGCGAGCCGACGTCATCCGCGACGAGCTCGCGCGACCCCGCGCCAAAGACTGCCGCTGCCCGATCACGGCGCACAGCACGCTCGAGCAGCTCCGCGCGCTGGGCGCCGGATGCACCGCCGGTCGATGGGTCTGCCCGACCCTCGACGCGGTCCGCCGGAGGCTCGGCGCATGAGAACCCCGACCCTCACCGACGCCGGCGCACCGGCCACGCAGATCCCACCACGCCACAACGAACACCCGGATCCGGGAGACCCATACCGCCGGCTGTGGGCGATGACCCGCGACGAACGAATCGCGGCGATGTGGCGAGGAGAGCTCACCACCCGCCAGCTCTGCCAATGGTCCTCGCGCGCGCAACACGAAATCCCGCTGCTCGGCAACGAGTTCGCGTGGATCGCCATGCGCACACCCGAATGGGCCGAAGCCAGCAACATGCTCGACGCCCACCACGTGCCCGCCGAACGCAAGAAGGCCGGCCGACGCGGCCTCTTTACCCGCCGCGGATCCCGCCAGAGGGCCAGCGCATGAGAACCACGGACGTCAAACCCACAGCTGCTCCTTGTGCTCACCGCGCGACCGTTCCGGCGCAGGCACGGGAACTTGCCGGCCGCCTCGCCGCGCTATTCAAGCGAGACAGCCAGATCACCAAACGCCTCAACGACGCGCAATCCCGGCTGCAGAGCGCGAACCTGCGGCTGTGGTCGGGATTGCATCCCGACGCGCTCGCGCTGCTCTACGACGACACCCAGCCCGCCGGGATCGCAGCTAACGGCCAGATCCGCAGCGAGGTAGACGCGGTGATGATCGACCATCTGCGAAACGGCGCCGACGAGCAGCAGCTCGAAACCGCGGTGCTCCCAGTCGTCCAGGAGATTCACTGGACGATCCACCACGCGTTCCTCGACCACCAAACGGCCTCCGAGGAACGCCGACAGCTCGCCGTCGACGTCGGCGAACTCGCACAGCAGCTCACAGCCGCGCTGTCTGCTGCGGGCTGGACCGAGCACCAATCACGCAACGCGAACGTCCACGACCTCACCGAAGGAAGCGGTGACCATGACCCACGCTGAGCAGGACCCGATCGTGGAGACGTTCGCGCGAATGCGCGAACGCGCCGACCGATTCGCGTGGCTCGAGGATCTGCGCTCAGGCGATCCCGCGTTCGCTGAGGTCTCGGCGCTCTACCCCGACGATATGAGCGAATGGCAAGCCGCCGTGTACCTGCTCACCGGCTGTGGCCAGGTCTGGATCGCACTCGCCAACGGTGTGCTCAAAGAACGGTCGATTGCGCCCGTCCTGCACGAGCTCGAGCGCCCGCGGCGAGCGTGGGCGTCGAGCGAGACCACGGTCATGCAGTGGGCCGTGCACTTCTGGGACATCGCCAGCTGGCCGGCGAGGTTCCCCAACGTCTTCCAAGAGTTCTACTTCCGGCGCTGGATCACCGCCTGTCATCTGTACAAGAGGATCCCGCCTGCCCTCACGATCACTGAGCGACGTGGGGTGGCGTGATGGCGACGCTCACCCTCCCCGGCGCCGACGTCCGCGGGTTCTATCGCCGGCTCGGGATCCAGCTCCCTGACAACTCGAGCACGAACGTTTCGGTGCGGTGCTTCGTCGACCCCGGCGCGCACCACCGCGAGGACCGCGACCCATCCTGCTCAGTCAACACCGTCAACGGCGCGTGGAAGTGCCACGGTTGCGGCGCCTGTGGCGGCGCGTTCGACGCCGCCCTCAAAACCGGCCACGACCCTCGCAGCGCAGTCGAGCTGATGATCGCCTATCGACTGACCGAACCGCGCGCCCGACTGCGCACGGCTCGGGAGCTGCTCGACGCACCCAGCCGCCCCCCGGCGACGCCGCCGCGCGCTCACCATGATCCAGTCGCCCGCCGACGGCTGCAGGTCACAGGTCAGGACATCGCTCGATGGCAAGCAGCTCTGTCCCGTCGCCCCAGCCTGCTCGCTCGGCTCGCCGGTGAACGGGGCTGGCGCTACCAAACGATGCGCCAACTCGAACTCGGCGCCGACCGCGGTCGGATCACAATCCCCGTCCGGAACGCCAGCGGCGTTCTGCGCGGCCTGCTGCTCTACCAGCCTGACCACACCGCCCGGCCGAAAATGCTCGCCGCGGCCGGCAGCCGGCACGGACTCGTGCCGCACCCCGCCGTGGAAAAGTCCACGCGAGTCCTGCTCGTAGAAGGACCGCCCGACATGATCGCCGCCCGCTCACGCGGTATCCCCGCCATCGCCGTACCCGGTGACCACGCCTGGCGACCAGCTTGGGCGCGCTTGCTCACCGGACGGCGCATCACGATTGCCATGGACGCCGACGAGGCCGGACGGATGGCGGCTGAACGCATCGGCCACGACCTGGCCGAAGTCGCCGAACTACAGATCGTTGACCTTGCTCCCGTGCGAGACGACGGATACGACCTCACCGATTGGCTGCTTGAACGCTCCAGCCTCACGGTCGATCTGGTAAATGCCGAACTTGACGCCCTCCGGGTGACGCGCGCGGCGCTCGCGTATCGCGAGCCCATCGGGAGGCACAGTGGTAGCCGATAACCCGCTGAGCCTCACAGAGGAACAACTCGACCACCTGGCTGATCGCGTCGCGATCAAGCTTGCGGCTGCCCGGGCACCCGCACGGCCGATGTTGACCGTCGAGGACGTCTGCGCAACCTTCCAGGTCAGCCGCGCGTGGGTGTATGAGAACGCGGCACGGCTCGGTGGCATCAAGCTTGGACCTGGTCAGCGAGCACCGCTCCGCTTTGACGCGAAGCGCGTAGCAGCTGCCATGAGTCCATTGGCAACGACGGAGACAACGGAGCCGGCGACGCGAAACGTGGATCAGCCAAGTCGTAGGCGGCCGAAACGACTACACCCGGTTTACGATGGCTGACGGGTCCACACCAAGGGTCAGACCGGGGGAGGAGGAGCCGGCAAGATGGCAAGTCGCGGACGCAAGCTGACCGGCGAGGTGAGAGAGCACCGCGCCGCGTCAGGCATCATCAGCTACTCGATCCGAGTCCGGTGGCACGGGGAGCGAATCAACATCCGCCTCGGCAACGAGCTCGAAGGGTGGAATCGCCCGCTCGCTGATCTGAAGCTCGCGGAGACGATCAAGGCCGTGGAGGCGGGCGTCTGGCGGCCGCCCGTCCCGGACATCCCCGAGGAGGATCACGACCCGCTTCTGCACGAATTCGCGACGGTCTGGCTCGATCGGCGGAGCGTCGATCTCGACCAGAGCACCGCAGCGTCGTACGGCCACGTTCTGAGCCGCTACATCCTGCCCGAGTTCAAAGGACACCGGCTGACCGAGATCAGCTACGAGGCAGTTCTGCGCTGGCGTGATCGCCTGCGCAGAGAGGCCGAACAGCTCAAGCTCGCGAAGGAGAACGACGTCAGGCTCGTCGACCGACACGGCAGGCCGAAGCGGGCATTCGGACCGAAGACGGTTAACGAGGCACTCCGCCTGCTCGGCCAGATCCTTGACCGCGCTGTCGAGAGCGAGCACTACGCGCTGGATCGAAACCCTGTGAAGGGTCGCTCTGGTCTACGGGTGAAGACCCCCGGCAAGCCGCCACGCGAGCATCTGGAAGCCGATGAGGTGCTAAGCCTGATCGAGGCTGCCGACCTGATCGACCAGGGCGTCACGCCAGAGACCCTCGCTCGCGGGAAATCGGCACGCGACCTGCGAGCGAGCGGACTGACGTGGACGCAGGTTGGGAAGGAACTCGGCTGCACCGACAGCACCGCCATCTACCTTTCTCACGTGAAGCCGAAGCGCGATGCCCCGCGGCGCCGTCGCGCCATGATCATTGTTCTATCGCTGACTGGCATACGGGCATCCGAGCACACCGACCTGATCTGGAACCGCGTCGACCACACCCACGGTCGCATTGTGGTGGGCGACGCGAAAACCGAAGCTGGCGTTCGAGAGATCCACCTTTCCCCGTTCGTCCGTGAGGAACTGGCGCTTTATAAGGCTTCGCTTCCCCGGGAACCGAAGCCTGCCGATCCGGTGTTTGCGGTGCGCGGGGGCGGCGCTGGCGATCGGTTCAACCTCGGGAGGCGCCTCAAGCACGTCGCGAATGTCGCAGCCAAGCTACGCGAAGAGCAGGGGGTCTCGCCGATGCCCGCCCGTATTACGCCGCACACGTTTCGCAGGACGTTCGTCACGCTCTCGTTCCAAGCCGGCAAGGATCTTGTATTCGTGCAAAGTCAGGCCGGACATGCGGACTGGAAGACGACCCTCGATATCTACACTCAGCAGAGCGGACGCAGCATCGACCCCGGCATCCGCAGGTTGCTCGAGGAGTTCCTCGGCGAGCCGAGTCAGACGCCGGATACCGACAGCAGTACGACGTCCGGCCCGATCCATACGCGGCACGACGTCCTGCGATGAGGGCTACAGCTGTCCAATCACGAAGGGGTCCATCGACCGCCCCACCCGGCCGGCCACGCGGGAGCCGCTCAAGCACGCATGCCCCGCTCGCGATCGTTTTGGTCCGGTAACCCGATTTACCGGACCGAATAGAGCAGAAAACCCCGTAAACGCTGGACTCAAATGGTGCAGAGATGCTCTAGGTGAACCGTGCATTGTGCCTGGAAATCGCCGCTTTTTAACCCCTGCGTCCACACGACTGAAAATCGTGGTGTCCCGGGTTCGAGTCCCGGTCTCGCCATCGCCACACGGCCTAGCCCCGGGCTAAGCGCCGGCCTTCGGCTTGAACACAAGCTCGCCACGACTCCCGCTCGCGGCCGACCCGGCATCCTCCTGTCGATGCCGATCCTCCGTGGACGGTGCGCTGGTCAGCAGTCGGTTGCGCAGCGGCAGGTAGGCGATCGTTCCGCCGAGCGTGGGGATCCAGAACGCGATTGCGTGGTAGACGAGGACGGCGGCGGCGGCGTGGGTGAGCGGCAGCCCGTAGATCGCGAGCGCGCCGACGAGTCCGGCGTCGAGCACGCCGATGCCTCCGGGGACCGGGATCGCGTTGGCGAGGTACCCGACGAGGTAGGCGATGACGAGCGCGGCGACCGGCGGCGCTGGTCCGACCGCGGCGAGCGTCACCCAGAGCACTGCGATGTCGAAGAGCAGGTACCCGATCGCACCGGACAGACGCCAGCTCGGGTGAAGCAGCGCCCGGCGGGCGGCGGGGACGCCGACGCCGACGTCCTCGATCCAGGCCGTGTGGTCGTGGCCGCGCGACAGCCGCCGTGAGAGCGGCGCCATGGCGAGCACGAGGATGATCGCCCCGGCTGCGACGAGGACGGGGAGCCCAGCGCGCGCCGCGTCGTGAGGCCCATCACCGATCCCGAGCAGCAGGATCAGTCCGGCGGCGCCGAGGCTGAGCACGTTGATCGCGCTGGTGAGGAAGAACAGCCCGCTTGACCGCTGAACGATCTGTCGCGTCGGCATTCCGGCAAGGTGCAGCAGCCATCCACCGACGGCCAGTGACCCCGCGCCGCCTCCGGGGATGAGCGCGCCTGAGCCCATCTGCACCCACGCCAGTTCATGGGCCACGGGCCGGTCCAAGGGGCTGAAGAAGACGCGGAAGATGAGCGTGAAGCTCGCGCAGGACCCGAGCTCCAGCGCGATCGCGGCGCCGACAAGCCAGGGGTTCATGTCGCCGATCTCGCTTACGACGGGACGCAGATCTGGAACGGCGAAGAGCGCTCCGACCGCTGCGAGGATCAGCAGCGTGAGCGTGACGCCGCGCCGCCACAGCACGCTGTGGTCGACGCGGCCCCCAGCGGGGCTCGTGGCCACTACTGCGCCGCTGAGCTTGAAACGACTGTTAGCCGCGGTTTGCGCCCCGGCGCGTTCGCTGCTGTGGGAGGCGGTAGCGCTCATGAGGGGCCGGCCGATCTCTTTACTGCGGTTATGCCGCCGCCGGACGCGCAACCGCGGCGGCCCGGAGCTGCGCGACTGACCAGCGCCGCAGGACGGCGGGGCCGTGGGCCGCCGGTGCGCTGACCACGGGAACCTCCACGCGGGTGATCGACGCCGCCGGCGCCGGCCGTTGGCGGGAGCCGGTCGGCCGAGTTACGGGCCGGCGCGGCCGAACGTGGCGCCGCGTGAACTCCGACTGGATCGACGGAGCGAGGATCTGGCCCATGTCGAGTCTCTCTTCTGAAGGGGAAGCGGATGCGATGTCTGAGCGCGCCCGGGCGCGGTTGCAGATGGAGCTGGTCACGCGCGCTCGATGCTGAGCTCGAGGTCGGCGGCGGCCCGACCGTGCGCTGTCGCGGCCCGCGCCGCTCCGTCGGAGGGCAGGATGAACAGCGCGACGAGGAGGCCGATCCCGAAGAGGGCGGCGGCCCACACGAATGCCGTCGTATAGCCGTGGATCGAGGCAGCGCTCGCGAGGCCTGCGGTCCTGGCGTGGCTCGTCGCGTATCCGGCCGCCGCGCTGGCGAAGATCGTGCTCAGCAGCGCGGTGCCGACGGAGCCGCCGACCTGCTGGGACGTGTTGACCATCGCCGACGCGATGCCGGCGTCAGAGCGCTCGACCCCGAGGGTGGCGGTCGAGAACGCCGGGGCGAAGATGCATCCCATGCCGATGCCGGTGAGCAGCAGCGGCGGCAGGACCTCGCTGGCGTAGGTCCCGTGCGGGGTCAGCCGGGTGAACAGGACCATCGCGATGACCCCAAGGGTCATCCCGACGATCACGATCGGCCTCGCCCCGGTGCGCTGCAGCACGCGCGTCTGCACCGTCGTCGCCGTGAGGACGATCATCGCCGTCATCGGCAGGAACGCGACGCCGGTCGCCAGCGGGGTGAAGCCGAGGCTCTGCTGCAGGTAGTAGGTGAGGAAAAGGAAGACGGCGAACACGGCCGAGCCGGCAAGGGCGATCGTCGCAAAGGCACCGCCCCGTGCCCGGTCCCAGATGATGTGCAGCGGGAGCAGCGGGGACGGGACGCGGCGCTCAAGGAACACGAAGCCGGTCAGCAGAGCTGCGCTGACGGCGAGCGACATGATCGTGAGCGGCGCCGACCAGGAGTGAGTCTCGGCGTTGGAGAAGCCGAACACGAGCGCGAACAGGCCGACGGAAGCCACCGCAACTCCCGGCACATCGATCCGCGGGCGGTGCGGCTGGGCCTGGTTACTCAGCAGCCTCAGGGCCATGATTCCGGTCGGGATGGCGATCGCCAGGTTGACGTACAGGCACCAGCGCCAGGAGATGGCCTGAGTGAGCGCGCCGCCGAGCAGAAGTCCGAACGAGGCGCCGCCGCCGGCGATGGCGCTGAAGATGCCGAACGCTTTGGGCCGATCCGGCGAGCCCTGGAAGGTGA
>JALYTU010000664.1 GCA_030854125.1 Actinomycetota bacterium
CCGGCCGCGAGCCCGACCGCGACCAAACCGGTCGCCAGCCGGCGCCTGACGGCGCTGAACCGAGCGACCGAGCCGGTGTGCGCCTCGGGAACGTCGGGTAGGGTGTCGTCGTCCACGATGTCACCTCCGTTGCTGGTGACCCCGCTTCTGTGGGGTCTGGGACCCAGTGTCCGGCCGCACGCTCGGGTCACGCTGTGGCAACACCCAGAGACTCCTGTGAGTCGCGGATCGGCGGGCCTGGGACGACACGGAGGTGGTACGCCCGGAGGGACTTGAACCCCCGCATCCGGCTCCGGAGGCCGGCGCTCTATCCAACTGAGCTACGGGCGCCCGCCGATCGAACCCGAGTATAGGCGCCTACCACCACTCGAACGGCCGCCCCTCCCAAGGGTCGAGCACGGGATAACGAGGATCGCGGCTGGTGACGTCGAGCCGGTCGGCGAACGCGCCCACCTCGTCGCGGTCGAGCAGGGCGCCGAGGTGCGCACAGAGCCGGTCGCGGCGGCCCTGGTCAGCGGCGAGACGCGTCAGGCGGCCGGCCACCGCCTCCGGCATCCGCTGGCCGCCCAGCTCGAGCAGCACGGTGCGCTGGTGGGGGTAGGAAAGGAAGCTCAGCGCGTTGTCGATACCTCGCAGGCGGCCGTCGTCGCCGAACAGGAGGTGAGCCCGCTTGCGGTCGGCGTTGTTGAGCACGACGTCGAGCGCCGCCAGGCCCTGCAGTTGCAGCTCGAGTGGCTCGGCGGCTCCCGCCACCGGCTCAACGGTGGAGTGGATGAACATTTGTACGGAGCCGGGCCCGTGGGGCCCATCCCGCAGGGTGGTGGGCGGCACCAGGCCGTCACCGAGCGCGGCGCTGACCAGGTACGCGGCAACCTCGCGGAGGTGGAGCGTGTGGCGCGGGAAGTCCCAGAGTGGACGCTCTCCGCGCGCCGGCTTGTAGATGGCGCGCAGCGGCTGGTCGGGGTGGGTGGGGTCTGGCCCGTCGAGCTCCACCAGGAACACTGCGTTCGACGAGTACACCACCCGGCCCATCCCGGCGATGGTCTCGCTCCGGAGCCGTGAGAGGACCTCAACGTCCCCGGCGCCCGCTCCCTCGTCCGGCGCCAACCTCAGTGCCGCCTCGAAGCTCCGCAGGGCAGCACTCTCGTCCGCAGCCGCCTGTCTGATCGCGGCGGCCCGGGCCCTCTGCTCGCCCGCCTCGCGCTCGGCGCCGTCGCGGCGTTGCGGACGGTCAGCCCTGTGCCTGCTCATCCGGGTCGCGATGCGATCGGCGGGCGACCACCATGAAGGTCAGCACTGCGAGTACCACCGGCACGCCGTAGACCAGGGCCCAGGCCAGGAGCGCGCCGGCCGAGATCACCCCGACGCCCACGCCCACGAGCACGAGCGCGGCAAACGCGAGCGCGGCGATCACCGCGACCGCCCGTCGGCGCCGAGCCGGGGTGGTCGCCCCTTCGCCGTCGGGCGGCTGGAGCCTCCCGCGAGGCGCGCTCCACCACCTCATCGCGGTGCCGTCAACGCGATCGGTGAGCGATCACCGCAATGGTCACCGCGGTGAGCACCATCGGCACCCCGAAGATCAGGGTGACGGCCAGGAACATGGGGAGGGAGATCACTCCCACCCCGAAGCACACGATCAGCAGCGCCACCAGGAGAAGCGCGGCGTTGAACCCGACTGCTCGCCAGCGCACCCCGGGCCGGCCGGCCCGCCCCGGTCGCGGGGGCGTGTGCGCCGCGGGCACCAGCTCCGGCGGGACGGTCTTCGGCACCATTGGGCCGTCGAGCGGAAGGTCTCGCCGGCCCAGCGCGCTCCACCATTCGGGCGCGTTCGCGACAGGGTAGGGGTCCGACTGAGGTCCGGGGGCGGGGCGCGATGGATCGTCGGACATTGGGGTCCTGCGTATCGCGGATGAACGGGGCCCGCCGGGGTGGACGAGGGAAGGGTTGGCGGCGCCCCGATCATAGCGCCGGGCGCTGACCGGGTCACCTGTACACTCGCCGGCGATGGCTGACGAGGCGGTCTCCACGATGGCGACCGTCCAGCGCCGGCACCGCGCCTGCGAGAGTTGCGTGGAGGCGGGCCTGCTGCGGCGTGCGCACCCCGTCTTCAGCGGGCGCGCCGGGCAGCGCATCCTGCTCGTCGGCCAGGCCCCCGGCTCCGTGGAGGACGACGTGACCCGGCCCTTCGCGGGGCGGGCCGGGCGTCAGCTGATGCGATGGATGATCCGGGCCGGCTTCGAGTCGGAGGCCGACTTCCGGTCCCGTGTGTTCATGACATCGATGACCACATGTTTCCCGGGGCGGACCCCCGGGGCGAGCGGCGACCGACGCCCGTCGGCGCGCGAGGTGGCGTTGTGCGCCGGCTGGCTTGACTCCTACCTCGCGCTGCTGCGGCCGCAATTGGTGATCTGCGTCGGCACGCTGTCGCAGTCTCGCTTCCTTCCCGGCACGCGCCTGGACGACGTCGTCGGGCGCGCGTGGACCGCGGCCGGCGTCGCCGTCGACGGAACACCGACCATTGC
>JALYTU010000665.1 GCA_030854125.1 Actinomycetota bacterium
CACGTCGAGGAGGTCTGGGGGATTGCGGCCGGGAGTGCTGCTGGAACGGGAGCGTGAGCTCTCAGAGCTCGAGGATCTCGCCGCCGAGGTCCTGTCGGGTTCAGGACAGACGATCGTGATCGAGGGCCGCCCCGGGGTCGGGAAGTCGACGCTGATCACCGAGGGGCTGCGCCTCGCGGCGCGCCAACCCGCTCTGCGGACGGTCTGCTTCCGCTGCGGTGAGCTTGAGCAGGAGCTGTCTCGGGCGGCGTCTCCGGCCTGTTCGGACGGCTGGTTGCCAACCGCGACGACGCCGCGGCTGATCGGCTTTTCGCGGGTGCCGCCCGCACCGGCGCGGCGCCTGTTCACCGATCCGGCCCGGGCCGACACGGCGTCGGCGGAGATGGACGGTTACGGCGTGATCCACGCCCTGTTCACGCTGGTCATCGCGCTCGCCGTCGAGACGCCGCTGCTGATCTTGCTCGATGATGGGCACTGGGCCGATCGGTCCTCGCTGCAGTTCCTCGCCTATCTGCAGAGGCGCCTGGCCGATCTGCCAGTCGGGCTGGTGATCGCGATGCGCCCGCCGCAGGGGGAGGCCGAAGCGGATCTGCTGGAGCGGATCGCCACCGGGCCGGGCACCCGGATCCAGTCGCCGGCTCCGCTGGCGGTGGACTCAGTCGCCACGCTCGTGCACGCCCAGGGCTTCCCGCAGGTCGGCCCGGGCTTCTGCCAGGCGTGCTGGGAGGTGACAGCCGGCAATCCCTTCTACCTACACGAGCTGCTGCTCGAGCTGCGCGAGGACGGAATCGATCCGGGAGCTGACGCCGCGGACCTGGCCCGGCTCCCGCCGCCCTCGGTCATGCGCTCGGTGCTGGTGCGCCTCGGGCGCCTGCACTCCCCGCGTGCCGGTGACCTGGCCCGGGCGACCGCCGTGCTCGGGGACGGCGCCAGCCTGCGTCACGCCGCCGCCCTGGCCGGGATTGACCGCGAGGCGGCCGTCGACGCTCTCGACACGCTCAGCGGGGCCGAGTTGCTGGAGCTACTGGCCGCCGTGCATGCACCGGACGAACTCGTTGCCCTGCACCATCTCCATGCTCCGCTCGCGCGTCAGCCGAGACGGCGGTGGTGTTGCGCTCCGCCGCGGCCCGCGCCACCCGCAAGGGCGCGCCCGAGGGCGCAGTCCGCTTCCTGCGGCGCGCTAGAGGAGCCGCCGCCGTTGGCGCAGCGCGCGGTCGTGCTCGCGGAGCTCGCCGCCGCCGAGACGGCGATCGGCGATACCGCCGCGATCGGGCATTTCATCGCCGCGCTGGAGCTGACGACCGATCCCGAGCGCCGGGCCGAGTTGCTCTGCTCGCGCTCGGATGGGCCGAACACCACGGCGGACGGTTCGATCGGCCGCGGACGCGTTCGAGGCGGGCGGAGCGCTCTGCCGGCGCCCCGATCTCGCCAGCGAGCTCGAGGCCGGCTATCTGACGTCCGCGACGCTCGTGCTCAGCCGGGTGTCAGACGCGAGCGAGCGGATCCGCGTGATCGAGGAGCGCCCGGCGGGAGACCAGGACGCCGCCCAGCGCGAACTCCTGGCCCAGGTGCTGTTCGGCGCACGGTCTCCGGCGGGCATCGCGACGGGATCATCGAGCTGGCCGAGCGACTGTGGGCCGGCGGCCGCCTGCTCGAGGATCAGGGCGCGGACTCTCAGGCGCTGTGGCATGTGGTCGGGGCGCTCAGCTGGGCCGACGCCTACCCACAGGCGCTGGCGGTCATCCGGCGCGTGCTCACCGAAGCCGAACCCTGCGGACTGGCCCTGGCCCGCGCGCAGGCCTGTTACGCGCGCTCATGGCCGCACTGCTGGATGGGCCGGATCGACGATGCGGCCTGCGACGCGCGAACGGCGATCGAAATCTGGCAGGGCGGGCTGGAGCGCTACCTGCCGGCGGCGATCTACGACCTTGGGCTCGCCGAGCTCGAGCGCGGCGATCAAGCCTCGGCTGCCGCCGCCCTGGCCCTCGCCGAGCCGGCCGATCGCTGGCAGGGCACCGGGATGCGTCCGTTCCTGATCGCGCTCGAGGGTCATCTGCACCTCCACGCGGGTCGGCTGGCCCAAGCCGCAGCGACTCAGCTGCCTGCGGCGAGGCGCTGGACGCGCTGCTGGTGACCAGCCCAACCGTGATGGCGTGGCGTTCGCAGGCGGCGCTCGCCCTGCACCTGAACGGAGAGGCGTCCCGGGCGCGCGAGCTGCTCGACGATGAAATGCAGCTCGCGCTGGCGACCGGCGGCCCGCGGCCGATCGGGATCGCGCTGCGAGTCTCGGGGCTCTGCCGCGGTGGCCCGGCGGGTCTCACGCAGCTGCAGGAGTCCGTCATCGTGCTTGACGGCTCAGGCGTCGACCTTGAGCTCGCTCGCTCCCTGGTGGAGCTCGGCGCCGCGGTTCGCCGGCAGGGCCAACCCCGAGCGGCGCGGCCCCGTCTCGAGCGGGCGCTGGAGATTCTGCATGGATCAGGCTCGCGCGTCGGTCTCCGGCGTGCCGACAGAGAGCTCGGT
>JALYTU010000666.1 GCA_030854125.1 Actinomycetota bacterium
CCTTGTTGTTGAGCGCTTCGGTGCGGCCTTGGTTGATCCCGAGGCGGATCGCGGCGAGGATCCCGTCGCGGTGTTTGCGGATCGTTTTCCCGAGACGGACGAACGGGGGAAGGCGGCTGCGTGACAGTCGGGAGCTGAGCCGGTCGATTAGGACCGTAACGTCCTCGAGGGTGAGGCCGTGCTCAAAGATCGCTCGGACGGCTTCTTTGAGCGTGTAGCCACGCCAGACCTCGCCGCCGGCGGCCTTGAGTCGCTTGAGCGTGACGGCTTGCTTGTCGGTCAGGTTCTGCGGGGCTTTCAGCAGCGACCAGCGTGCGTCTTTGAAGCGCTTAGCGGCGTCCTGGTCACCGAGCGTGCGCAGCTCGTTCCAGTACGCGCGGCGAACCTCGTCCAGCGCCTGGTTGGCAAGCTGCACCACGTGATACGGATCGATGCAGATGACTGCTTGCGGGGCGTGCGCACGGGCGGACTTCGCGTACCCCGGGCCCATGTCCATCGAGATCGCGCGGAGCTTTCCGGCGCGCTCTCCGATCCTCGGCTGCGCGTCCTCGGCGCCTTGCGCAGATTCCCCGGGCGCGGGTTGTTGTTCCTGGATCTCGGCTGGTTCTGGCCGGGGAGGGTCGACGAGCAGTTCGGGATCGAGCTCGGCGAAGAACTCATCAGCGGCTTTCTCGCCCGCGCCCTCGGTACCCCACACCACCTGCCGGCGTTGATGGTCGACGACGAGCGTGAGGTACCTGTGCTGTTTTCGCCAGCTGACCTCATCCACTCCTATGTCGTAGAGGTCGTTCAGGCGCGAGGGATCGAGCTCATCAGCGCACACGCGGCTGATGATCCGCCCGACGGTGCCCCAGTCGATTCGGAGCATCCGCTTGATCGTCGTCTTGTCCGTCCTGCTCGCCAGCCACGCGACGAGGCATTCGAAGTCGCGCGTGAACTCCGAACCCGCGCGGGCGAACGGGACGCCCTCGGTACGTGCCCCGTGCTCGGGGCACCAAAGGCGCCGCCGCCGGCAGTGGACCTCCAGCCGCCAGCACCCGAGATCCAAGTGCCGCCAGACCGTGTCCTCGGGCCGCGTGTCCTTCCGCGCCCACGTCGAGTACCCGCACTCCGGGCACAGCAACCGCTTGCGGCGCAACGCCACCTCGACGAGAACCCGGTCCGGTCCGAACCGGACGTTCTTGATCCACACGCCCCTCAGGCGCAGAAGCCTGGAAAATGCCGTCGTGACGCGCACGTCGCCCTCCCTGTCAAGCCGCTTGACCTTCGCAAGCCAGCAGCCTGTCTGGAGGGGCGACGGCGCGTCAGCAACCAGCGCGCAACCTGCGAGATATTCCCGAAACCCGGAAAGCCCTGCTCAGGACAACAACCCGGCTCTCACCCTGACCACATCGATGCCGGAAGAACCGGTTTATGCCGACGGCAAGCTGCTCTATTACCAGAACGGCAAGGCGACGCCCTACACCGGGACGATCCCGCCCGACAGCGATCCGATCGCCGTCGCCGAGCTGGGCACCAGGACGCTGCCGGCGATCGACTCGATGGCGCAGACGGTCCCGCTGGACGCGCCCTACAACGCGCCCAACGCCCAGGCCTGGGACTCGATGACCGTCGAAACCTGGGGCGAACAGAACATCACCAGCGCCGACGCGCGCAAGCTGTTCACGCTCGCCGTCGAGGCGATCCTCTCGGTCGAGCCGCGCGACATCTCATTTCTGTACTTCCTGTTCTACGTCCACTCGGCGGGCAACACTGAGGTCCTGATCGCCAACGCCGGCACGGGCGGCGCGCAGGACTTTCGCGTCTCCGGAGGTACCCAGGGCCTGGCGGTCGCCGCCGCGACGCAACTCGGCCGCGGGCGGGTGCTGCTCAACCAGCCGGTCCGCCGGATTGCCCAGCACGCCACGACGGTCACCGTCTACACCGATCACACGTCGGTGACCGCGCGCCGGACGATTGTCGCGATCCCGCCCCACCTGGCCGGGCGGATCTTCTACGAGCCCGGCATGCCTGCGGTGCGCGAGCAGCTCACCCAGCGGGTGCCGATCGGCTCGCTGATCAAGACGATCGCCGTCTACGACACCCCGTTCTGGCGCGCCCAGGGCCTCAACGGCCAGGTCACCAGTGATGAGGGGCCGGTCAAGGTGATGTTCGACGCCTCGCCGGCCAGCGGCACCCCCGGCGTCCTGCTCGGCTTTATCGACGGTGACGACGCCCGCGCCCTGGACGACGCCTGCGATGCCGACCGGGCCAAGGCGTCGCTGCAGTCCTACGCCAATTACTTCGGCGAGCAGGCCCGTGGGCCGAGGATGTACATCGACGAGGTATGGGCCCGGGAGGTCTACACCGGCGGCTGCCCGGTCGGGGTCACCCCGCCCGGCGTGTTGACCGAGTACGGCTCGGCGCTGCGCGCCCCCGTCGGGCGTGTCCACTGGGCGGGCACCGAGACCGCGACCGTCTGGTGCGGCTACATGGACGGCGCGATCCAGTCCGGCAAGCGCGCCGCCGGTGAGG
>JALYTU010000667.1 GCA_030854125.1 Actinomycetota bacterium
GGCCAGGCCAGCCTCCATCCTGTTCTCCTGGCACGCCTGCGCCACAGCTACGACCAGGCCGTCGCCTTCGGGATCTCGGTGAACCTGTCCCGGCCCTGGCACAAGGGCAACCACCCCGGACTCATCCTCGCCCGCCGGCTGAAGCGCAAGGCCGCGCAGGTCTGGTTATTCGCCACCCGCTTCGACGTCCCCGCGACGAACAACGGATCGGAGAATGCCGTCCGCGGCTACAAGCTCGCCGCGAAAATCAGCGGCTGCTGGCGCACCCTCGCGACCCTGCAGCGCCACTGCCGCGTCCGCTCCTACCTCACCACCGCCCGCAGCCACGGCCGCCACCCACTCGCCGCCATCCGCGACGCCCTCAACCACAACTGCTGGATGCCACCACACCCAGCATGATCAACCAACCAGGCACCCCTGACTGGTTACCCGGTGAGATCGGAGGCTGCTATGCCTGCTAAGAGGACTCGAATATGCCTGCTAAGGGGACTCGAACCCCTGACCCCCTGCTTGCAAAGATCGCGGATGGTTCATCTCTAGCAGGACTCGCCCAGGCTGCGGTCGCACTGGCGTGTCCGTGTGCCACCGGGATTCACCGCTCATCACCGTCTCATCGGGCACACCACGGGCACGATTTCACTGGCGCGGACCGTTAGACGTGGACCCAAGTCAACGCCTGAGGCATCTGCCTATCAAGCAGGCTGCAAAGGACGTACGACTGAGCGAAGGCCTCCGGCCTCGAGGATTCCCCCAACCGCCACGCCGGCGGCATGAGACGCGGCCAGCATCGCCGCTGAGGCGGTAGCCAGCGCCGCGAACGGGTCTGGGCCGTCCACGGTCACGGCGACGGTGACCTGCACATCGTCACCCTCACGAACGGTCCCTACCGACGGGTCCGCCGTAGTTGCGTCCAGATCATCGACCACGGCCTCGATCAGGTCGGTGATTTCGTCATCAGCGAGGTAGCGGCCAGGGCTGAGCACCGCCGTCGCCTCTACCGTGTACATGACCTCACAGTACCGGCCGCGAGCACTCGCTGGCCATGCGGGCCATGCGGGCCATGCGGGCAACCTTGTTACGGAAGTGGTTCGGGTTGCTAGGAGTCTTGTGTAACGTCTCCTGGTGCTTCCCGCAGGAGCACCGCAGGATCAGGTAGCCGCGCTTCGTCTCCCGCGCCACCGTCCACCCGTGGGCGGTAGCCTGCTCGACAGCTGCGTCTCGTTCCGATTCACCTCTGACCACGGCGACCACCCTAATGGCCGGCGTTGACAAATCAGGATGTGACGACCACGGGCACGGCTCGCGCCGCGATCCGGACTGATACATCGCCAGCATGCGTGACAGAATCCTCCGGTGGCTGGAGATCCGGAGGAGACGGACTGAATCGGCCAACGCATCGCTGAGCGGGCGCAGGGGGATTTGCGCTGGTCGCGGTCGACGGAGCGGGCGGAGCCGGGAAGTCGACGCTCGCCGCCGAAATCGCCCAGCGCCTGGGCGGGCCACCGTCGTGCACGGTGACGACTTCTATCGGCCGATGGCGCACGGGGACCGGCTGCTGCTCAGCCCGCAGGATGGTTACGACCGGTACTTCGACTGGCAGCGGCTGCGCGACCGGGTGCTCGTCCCGCTGGCTTCCGGGTCAGCCGCGCGGTATCAGCGCTATGACTGGCCGACAGGCCAGGTGGCGGCGGGCAAGCTGCACCAGGCCCCCAGGTCCCCAGGTCGGGCGTCGCCCTCGTCGAGGGAGTACACCCGTCCGCCCGGAACTAGCCGGCTACTACGACCTGACAATCTGAATGGAGACCCCTCGCGAGGTCTGCATGCGCCGCCTGGACGTGCGGGCGCACGACCACGGCCCCGGTAACTGGAATGAGCGCTGGCGTGCCGCTGAGACGCACTATCTCGCGGTCACCCAGCCTGACACCCGGATGGGCCTGACCATCAATGGCTCCTGAGGTGACGTGCGGCAGCCGCGGCGCCCTGATCTACTGCGCCTCTGGCATCGTCCGATCGGGCACCCCCCGGCCACCAAACCGAAAGACGCCTTATGACGGCCATTTGAAGCGCCCCTGACCTGAGGTTAATCGTGGGGACTCGAACCCCTGACCCCCTGCTTGCAAACCGAGCACACCGCCGGACAAGCGGACTGATTACCGGCGTTTGAGCAGGTCAGCGGCCTAGTCCGAGATACGATCACCGCACTTGAGCGCACCTACGGAAGGTTCGACGCTCCCATCCCGCAACCAAAATCGGACAGCGCGCCCCCAACACGCTTTCCAAGTCTGTGGCTACGTGTCCGGCACCGGTCAGCACCGTCTGCGACCTGCCTTGATGGTTGTCCATGTGCCCAGGTGAACCTCGCTGCACGCGGCTGAGGGCTGCTGGTGTCCGACGGGACCCTGAGTCGGTTTTGCGTCACTACGGAATACTTCGTACGCGTCCTAAGCGGCCCGGCCATCTGTGCGGGCGCGGCGCCGGGGGACCGTTGCGGCCCGGTACCGCCTGCCTGCCGG
>JALYTU010000668.1 GCA_030854125.1 Actinomycetota bacterium
CTCGGTGACCGTCCAGTCCTCCCCGCGGCGCACCGCCGGTTGCGCGACCGCACGCTCGGCGACCGCGTCCAGCGATGCCCGAAGGTGGTCGAGCGCTGCTTCGACAGTCGGGGTCTCGTCGAAGCCGAGTCGAGCCGGTCGTTTCTGGATGCCCTGCGCGAACGCAAGGGCGGGCAGCGCGCGGGGGATTCCGTCCAGCAGCGACAGCCGCTCCCCCTTCTCGCTGCGCTTCAGCCGCTCCCAGTTGACCACCACCTGGTCGGCACCGTCGACGGCGGTGTCGCCGAACACATGGGGGTGGCGGTGGATCATCTTGGCCCGCGTCGTCTCGGCCACGTCGCCGAGGTCGAAACCGGGCTCGTCCTCAGCCGCGATGGCGGCGTGCATGAGGACCTGCAGCATCACATCGCCGAGCTCCTCGCGGAGGGTGACCGGGTCGCCGCTCTCGATTGCCTCGAGCAGCTCGTACGTCTCCTCGAGCAGGTACGGTCGCAGGCTGCGATGGGACTGCTCGCGGTCCCACGGGCACCCGCCGGGCGCGCGCAGGCGCTCCACCACCTCGTTCAGCGCTCGCAACGACGCCACTGCCTCATCCCTCATGCAGTCCAAGGGTACGCAGACAACCGTGGCCGGCGCCCGCGCACCAGTCCGTCCAGCCACGGTACAACGGCCTACACTTGGACAGCGCAGGGTCAAACGGCGCAAACGCTCGGACTGGGAACCCTCCCCGCGGCTGGGCGAACCCGGGCAAATGCCCATAGCGGTTGGACGGAATGGAGCGGTCGGATCAGGGCCCGGACGGGTCGCCCGGAGCGGCTGTCACCGCGACGCAGGACCTCCTCCAGCTCACCCTCGAACTGTCCGGTTCGCTCGACCCGCGGACGGTGATGCGTCGGATCCTCGAGCGCAGCCTGGTGGTGGCCGCCGCCGACCGTGCCACCCTCTCCAGCCTCTCCGGCGACCACCTCACAGTCGAGGCCACCGTGGGCCGGGGCGGCGAGGTCACCTGGGCGGGACGTGACTTCGAGCCCGGCGTCCTGGTGCGGCAGGCGCCCGTCGTCGAGCTGCTGGCGACCAGACGCACCGTTCTGGCGGGGGCGTTCACGCGCGCTGAAGCCGAGCCCGAGTTCCGCAGCGCGCTTGCCGACGTCCGGCACACCGCCCTGGTGCCGATCCTCGAGGAGAACCGTCTGGCGGGCATGCTGGTGCTCTCCCGCTACGCCGATACGGCGTTCCTCCAGAGCGACATCCCGAGCCTGACGGCGTTCGGCGCGCTCGCCGGGCTGGCGCTGCGCAATGCCAAGCAGTACGAGGAGGCAACCGCCGCCGCGCGACGCGTGGAAGCGGCCGCCCGGGCGGCGGCGGACGTTGCCATGGTGCAGGAGATCCCGGAGCTGGTCGAGCGCGTGATCGCCCACGCCTGCGCCGCGGCAGGGGCGGACGCGGGGTCGGTGATGCGACCGGACGGTGATGAGGTGGTGATCGAGGCCACCTCCGGCATCGCCCCGATCGGCGCCCGTTTCCCGATCACAGACGAGATCCGCCTCGCCATGGAAACGGGCAACGTGGCGCAGGCGGACATGACCGGCAGGCGACCGGCTCGGCCGGAGAGCGACCCGTACACAACCGAGTACGCGCACGCGCTGGCGACCCCGATGCGGTTCGGTGGCGAGCTGCTGGGTCTGCTGGTGCTGGGTCGCCACCGCGACCGTCCGCCCTTCTCACCGAGCGACATCGCGGGCGTGCAGCAGGTCGCCGCCCTGGCCGCGCTGGTGCTGCACAACAGCAGGCTGATCCAGCGGCTGCGCCAAGCCGAGACTGTGAAGCGCGACTTCATGAACATCGCCGTGCACGAGCTGCGCGGCCCCCTGACCATCATCGAGGGCTACGCCGGGATCCTGTCGATCGAGGGCTCCGACCAGCACGATCCCGACACCATGCGGCAGATCGGCACCATCCGGCGCCAGGCGGAGCACGCGCGGCTTCTGGTCGACGACCTGCTGATCCTCGCCCGGCTGGAGAGCGACGAGCTGGGCGCAGCGCACCAGGAGGTCGACGTCGCCGCCCTGCTCCACGACGTCGTCGGGAGGGCCGTGGCCCGGGCTCAGCTGCGGTCAGGGAGCATCCGGCTGGACGCCGACGAGGACCTGTGCGCGGTCGGCGACCGCATCCTCACCGGGCGGATCATCGACAACCTCATCACCAACGCGATCGAGTACTCGGGCGCGGAACCGAGCGTGACCGTGTCGGGCCGCGAGGACGAGACCGACGTGGTCATCCGTGTCGAGGACGAGGGCATCAGCATCCCCGAGGACGAGCGCGAGCGCATCTTCGCGCGTTTCACCCGCGGGTCCCACGCCGGGTCGGTCATCGGAAGCGGCCTCGGCCTCTACCTGAGCCGGGAGTGCGCACGACGCATGGGCGGCGAGCTGGTCCTGGAGAACAACCCGGGCCCTGCCGGCAACGCCTTCCGGCTGACGCTGCCGGCGACCCGGCCCCGCTGAGCCG
>JALYTU010000669.1 GCA_030854125.1 Actinomycetota bacterium
GGCCGGGATCGGACTCGCGGTCCGGGACGCGCTGCGCGCGGCTCCGGCCGCCGCGGCCGGGGCCAGCGCGGCGATCGTCACCTACCTCGCACATTCTCCGCTGGATTGGGACTGGCAGATGCCCGCGGTCACGCTGATCGCGCTCGTGCTCGTCGGCGCGCTGCTCGCGCTGCCCGCCGCTACCGCGGCTGCCCCTGAGGAGCCCCGGCGTGGATAATCGCTTGACACCCCTGCGCCGCGGGGCGTTCGTCCTCGTCGCGGTGATCGTCTGCGCGTGGTTTGCCCTCGGGGCCGTTCAGACCCGGGCCCAGAACCACGCGACGGACCTGATCGACTCCTTTTCGACCCCGACCCCGGCCCTGACCGCGCGCGTCCTCGGCATGCTCGACACCGCAGACACCCTCAACCCCGATCGCAATGTCGATCTGCTTCGGGCCCAGGCCCTGACCCGCAGCGGTCATTTCAGTGCCGGTCTGCGGGTCGCGCAGCGCGTTGTCGCCGCCGAGCCGCTGAACATCAACGCGTGGACGGTGCTGGGCTTCGCAGCACGACCTGCGCATCCGGCGCAGTTCCGGCTCGCCGAGCGCAAGCTGCGCGAGCTCGCCCCCCCGGTGTCCCCCGCGCCGTGAGCGCTCCGGCGGGGCCCGCTCGTCACGGAGGGCCGCGGTGATCACCGAGGCCCCCGCCCGGGCACGCACCATCCCGACCGCGCGGGCACTCACCGGCCGTGCCCGCGATCGCGTGTTGATCCTCGGGCTGACCGTGTTCTCGTTCGCGCTCGCCTTCTGGCAGGCGCCCGGCACGACGACCGCCGACACCAAGATCGACCTGCATGTCGACCCGGGCTCGTTCCTCTCCTTCGTCGCCGCGGCGTGGTCCAACACGGCCGACCTCGGCGAGGTCCACAGCGCGCAGTACAGCGGCTACCTGTGGCCGATGGGACCGTTCTTCGCGGCCCTGCACGCGATCGGCATCGGCCCCTGGGTGGTCGAGCGGATCTGGCTCGGCGTGCTGTTCACGCTCGCCGCCTGGGGGATGGTGCGGTTGATGGATCTGATCGTCGGGCGCCCGCGCGGGATCGCGCATCTCGCCGCCGCGGCGTTCTTTGTGCTGAATCCCTACGTGGTGGTGTTCACGGCACGCACGAGCATCACCCTGATCGGCTACGCCGCGCTGCCCTGGCTGCTGATCGTCACCTACCACGGGGTCCGCGCGACGCGGGGCCTGCGGGGCTGGCGCAGCTGGTGGTGGGCGTCGGCCTTCGCGCTGATATTCACCTCGACCGGGGGCGGGGTCAACGCGGCCGTGGTCGGCTGGATGCTCGTCGGCCCGGTCGTCCTCGCCCTCTACGAGCCCGCGGTCGGGACGGTGCGCTGGCGCGACGGCTTGGGCTTCCTGGTCCGGGCGGGGGCTCTCAGCCTGATCGCCTCGTTGTGGTGGGTCGTGCCGGTGCTCGTCCACGTCCACTACGGGATCAACTTCCTGCAGTACACCGAGCAGCCAGCCACGATCTGGGGGACCAACAGCCTCACCGAGTCGCTACGGCTGATGGGCTACTGGACCTCCTATCTCGGGGTCGGGTACGGCATCAACCGGCCCTTCTCCACCGACGCCTCAACGCTGCTCTTCAACCCGTTCGTGGTCACAGCCTCGCTGCTGCTCCCCGCCCTCGCCGTGGCCGGCTTCGTGCGCGCCCGGCGCATCAGCTACGCGCCGCTGTTGCTGCTGCTCGTGGTCGTCGGCGTGACGATCGAGACCGCGGGCTTTCCCGACGGCACCCCGGTCCGCGGGACGATGGTGTGGATCTACGAGCACATCTTCGTGCTCAGCTTCATGCGCACGACCAACAAGGCGGCGCCGCTGGTCGCGGTCGGGGTCGCGGGTTTGGTCGGACTCGGCGCGCGCGAGCTGATCATCCGTGCGCGGCGTGCGCGCCGGGTGCACCTGCACCGTGCCGGCCCGGTGGCGGTCGCAATCGCGCTGACCGGGCTGATCGTGCTCGCCGCGCTGCCGCTGATCCGCGGGGACGCGATCGACACCCAGCTGTCGTTTCAGCGCATTCCGTCGGCCTGGTCACAGGCCGCCCAGGGTCTGAACCGGACCCTGCCGGTCAACACACGGGCGATGGTCCTGCCCGGCCAGATCTTCGCCTACTACAGGTGGGGCGGCACGTTGGACGCGATCCTGCCCCGGCTCACCACCCGCCCCGTGGCGGTGCGCTACGAGACCCCGTATTCGGACCTGCACGCCGACGATCTGCTCGCCACCGTCGACGATCTCGTGCAGGAGAACCGGCTGCTGCCCGGCGAGCTGACACCGCTGCTGCGCCTGATCGGGGTGGGGGCGGTGATCACCGGCGCCGACGACGACATCAGCCGCAGCGGCGCCCTGGCTCCCGCGGCCGCCGCGGACGTGCTCGCGCACCAGGGTTTCGGCACCCCGTCCCACAGCTACGGGCCGGTCGCAAGCTACGCGCCGGCCGCCGGGGACCTCGGCGGCGCCACAC
>JALYTU010000670.1 GCA_030854125.1 Actinomycetota bacterium
TCGGCGGCCTGGGCGATCGCGGCCGCGAAGCCGGTCGGCCCCTGCGCCTCGGCGTCGGCGGGCACGAGCAGTTCGGCGATCGGCTTGTTGACCGCCTTCTGTTCGGTGAGGCCGAGGAAGCGCTGTGCCTCCCGGGACATCGCCTGGATGAGCAGCGAGCAATCAACGACGAGAAAGGCATCACGAGGGCTGGGGATCGCGTCCTCGCGGGCCTCCAGCAGAAGACCGAGGCCGCACGACGGGCAGACGCGCGCGTGCGGAGGCGGCGGGGCGCCGTGCGGTGAGGGGGCAGCGCAGTTGCCGCAGAACCACAGCCATGGGACATCCTGTCCCAGGCCCCCCTCGACGAGTGTTAGTGCAGGTTGTTCTCTCACCGTCATTGGCGTTCGGTCTGAAGCGTTCCCACGGCTCCAAGCGGCTCCCTTCCCTGGAAGTGTAAGCGCAGCTTCGGCAACCGGGCAAGAAACCTCCACCAAACAATCGTCCGCGGGCCGCGAATTCCGCCTGGACGAACGATTGATCTCAGAGCTCTCGACGAAAGCCGTCAGGACGGAGAGGGGGGGATTCGAACCCCCGAACGAGGTAACCCCCGTTACGCGATTTCCAGTCGCGCCCGTTCAGCCACTCCGGCACCTCTCCAGGAGCCGCCGGACAGCGTAGCGTGACCTTCCCGTGCACCGGCGGGCACCGCGGCCAGGCCAAGCGCCGCGGTAAGACCAGCTAGATCTGCCAGCTGCCGTCGCGCAGTAGTGCGATCTCGGTCCCGTCGCGGCGTCGACCGGTCACCGACACCGCATCGCCGCCGATCATGAAGTCGACGTGGAGCGAGCTCCGGTTGACCCGCAGAAGGTCATCTGCGTCGCGGACGCCGAGCTCATACCCCTGTCCGAGCGCGATGTGGCTGGCCGCGTTCTCGTCGATCAGGGTGTCGTAGAAGACGGTGTTCAACGGGCCGATGCGGCCTTCGCGGTCAACCAGGGCGACCTCGCCCAGACCGGCGGCGCCCTCGTCGTGCTCGGCGAGGCCACGGATCAGCTCGGCGCCGTGATCGGCCTCCACGGCGACGGCGCGGCCGCTCTCGAAGCGCACCCGCAGCCCGGTGACGGTGGTGCCCGACGTGAACAGCGGCTTGGTGGCGGTCACGAACCCGTTGACCCGCTCCGGGTCGGGGGTGGTGAACACCTCCTCGGTGGGGAGGTTCGGTGCGTGCACAATGCCGTCCACGGTCTCAAAGCGCACCGCGCACCAGCGGCTTGAGGGCAACAGCCCGACGGTCAGGTCGGTGCCGGGTCCGCGGAAGCGCAGTGCGTCGAGCTCGAGGGCATCCAGGGCAGCGGACTTGGCGCTCAGGTCATCCAGGCGGTGATTCCAGGCGGCGATCGGATCGGGCTCGTCCAGGCGGCAGATGTGGACGATGTCGCGCCACAGCCGGTCGATCGCCTCGGTGGCGCTGAGCTCCGGGTGCACGAGCTGCGCCCAGTCCGGGGTCGGGCACGGCACGGCCGTCCAGTTGGTCGTGCGGTCATCGATGATCTGCATGGACTCCGGCAGTGACGGCAACGTGTCGCGTCCGAGCAGAGAGGGGTCGATGCCCTCCAGGATCCGCGGCGAAGCCGGCCCGGTGAGGGCGATCCGGGCGCAGTGGTGCTCGCCGAGCGAGCGGGCGCGCGCCCCCATCCACGGTGGGATGAAGCGCAGCGTGTCGGGGTCGGCATGCAGCGCTCGTGAGCGCTTGAGGTGGACGTCGAAGACGCTGAGGTCCACGAACAGCGCGCCGCGCCGGTAGGCGGACTCGGCGATCGCCCGGGCGAGATCCTCCTTGCCGGGCTCGGATGAGATGGCCAGAATCTGGCCCGGCTGCAGGTTGGCGCCGAACGCCACCGCCAGCTCGGCCAGGGCCACCACATGTTCGTGGTGTCTGCTTCCGGGCTCGGTCACGTGCGTTTCGTCCCCCAGAGGTTCGTGGTCAGCATTGTGAAGTTTTACTGAGCAATGAGTATTCCTGGATTGAGGATGCCCGATGGGTCAAGCGTGCGCTTGACCGACCGCAGCAGCTCGACCCCCAGGTCGCCGAGCTCCCGCGCCAGCTCGTCGCGGTGGTCGCGGCCAATCCCGTGGTGGTGGCTGATCGATCCGCCGTGAGCCAGAATCGCCGCGCCGGTCATGCGCTTGGCCGCTCGCCACTGGGCGGCCGGGTCCTGCGCCTGGGCGCAGGCGACCGTGAAGTACAGCGAGGCGCCGGCGCGATAGACGTGCGAGACGTGGCAGAGAATGATCGGGGGCGTGCCGGCGGCGGTGAGCGTGTCGCGCAGGGCGGCGGTGACCGCGGCGTAGAGCTCGGGGACCGCACGCCAGAAGGTCACCGTCTCAAGCGTCTCGACCAGCGCGCCGGCGTCGAGCAGGGCATCGCGCAGGTAGGGCCCGCGGTAGCGCTCGCGAGCCCAGGCCGCGCCGGCCTCGGGGTCGATCCTCCCGCCGGCGTCCTGGAGCACCGCTGCGG
>JALYTU010000671.1 GCA_030854125.1 Actinomycetota bacterium
GTTCTTAAGGTTGTCGGCGACTGTTCAGTTGCGAACCTTCGAGGGCTGCCTTCACCGCGCAGGCGGGGGACCGCGGCGCGTGTGGTGGGCGCAATAGGGATCGAACCTATGACCTCTGCGATGTCAAGGTACGCGTCCCGGCTCAAGCCTCAGCTGAGTTCACCGATGTGAAGTCCGGCCACCATCTTCCGCCGACAGCAGTTTCTTCCGGCGCTTGGACGCCGTTGCGGGCGCGCTGGACGGATGCGGATGCGGCAGTCTGTCAGTGGCGGAGGGGATCTCCCCATCCACGGCCAGGAAACCCCACTGCCGGCCAGGGACGTCCTACTGGCGGCCAGAAGAGTTCTCCGCGGGCGGCCAACAGAATCCCCCACGGATGGCCCGCCGTGTTGGGCTCGGGAGTTGTCGATGCGCAAGCACCTCCGTAGCGACCGCTGTGACAAGGCATGTTGATGCCACCCGATTGCGAGAACTGCGACGGCTTGACGCTCCAACGTGGCCTCAGTCGCGTTCAATGGCCACACCTGATTCACACGCGTGCCGTTGTGCGGCCCGCAGAGCCGCGGTGGCGATCGGTCGCGACCTCCACCACCCTGGTTCGTCGCGCGTCGTCGCCGTCGCCGCCACCTCAGCGGAGAGGCAGTTGCGCCGGGAACCGGTGCGCCGCGTCGGCTCGGTCGTCAGTGGAACCACGCCAAACCCGGCGCCGGCCTGCGGGAGGCGCACAGTCTCGGCGCTGGTGACGCAGACGAGCGCGTGATGGAGCAGCCGGGTCGACCGTGCCGGTGGCCAATGTCTTGGCCATCAGCTCGTCGAAGCCGCCCTTTGAGGCCGCGGAGCAGCGCGTCTCGCCAGCGGGCTTCAGCGGACGGTGAGAACGGCGTGGCGGTGTCACCACGGGTCGCACTGCGCAGGGACACTCTGCATTCGACACGCACGCAGGTCGTGTCACCGCGTACCACGTCGTCTCGTTGGCTGCCGTGCGCGTAGGAGTACGAAAGTGGGATTGATGTCGCACATCCCGTTGTCACCGGTCACCGTTTTGTGACCTCCAAGCGCACGAGTGTACGTTACAACAGCGAGGCCCAAAATCGAGATCAGCTTGGGTCATGACACTCCGAGAGTTCTCACGCACCGCGGGTTGTCATGCTGGCTGGACCCCTTTGGATTCCTGACGAACCCATGCTGGCAGCGGCGCTGCAAATCTACGATGGCGCCCCATGACAGAGGCGCGGCGCCAGTGGCGTGACTACCGGACCGCTGGCGGTCAGCGACCGGTGCACAAGTTCATCGCGGGTCTGTCGGTGACGGATGCCGTCGCAGTCGCGGCCGCCATGAAGGACGTTCGTGCAGAGGGGCTCAGTGCGGCGCGGCATCTGCGCGGCGACATCTACGAGGTTCGTGCCGACGCGGAGCATGCGACGTACCGGGTGCTCTTCTCAGCCGAGGGCCGGTGGTCCCACGTCCTGCTGGCTCTGGAAGCCTTCTCCAAGAAGTCCCCGGCGACCCCGCCGCGGCTGATCGTGGTCGCTGAGAAACGGCTCCGTGACTGGCGGAGCCGAGCCACACCACCCTGAAAATCTATAGCAGATCCGCTATACTTTGGGGCACCATGGACCAGCAGACCGCCGTCACCGACGAGCCTGACTTCCTCGAGGAAGTCATCGCCGAGCGCAGCGCGACCACTCCGGACTTCGCGGCGATGGTCGACGCCGCCGTCGAGGTGCGCCGTCTGCTCCGCGACTTGGCTCGGCGTCGGCAGGAGCTGCGGCTCAGCCAGAGGGTGATTGCGGCGCGGATGGGCACCACCCAGTCGGCGCTGGCGAGGATGGAGAGCGGCGAGGTGGATCCCCGTCTGTCGACGGTGCAGCGCTACGTCACGGCCTTGGGTGACCAGCTCGCCCACCAGCCGTCAGCCAGTGCGCCGCCGGCCTCGCGTCGTCGCGCAACAGCGTAGCGCGCACCCGGCGGCACCAGGCGTCCGGGCTTGGCCGTACCGCCCCCAATCGGTCAGGTGACGCGTCATTCGCTGCGTACCCGAGGGTCTGCAGGGCTGTGAGAAAGGGTACGGTAAGGCACTGCTGCAGCGAGCGCGAAACCACAGGCGGGGGACGTGAGGGGAACAACACGAGGGCGAGGGTGTGCGTGGCCGGGAGCGCGAGAATGGGATGCGGTGTGGCCGCGGCACGGGGCGGCACCCGAGTCGCGGCGGTGTGCGGTATGTCTCAGTCTCAGGTCGAGGCCGGTCGGCTCCGGGCCTCCCAGGCCCGCAGGATCGCATGCGTCTGGAGCGCTCGGCCATCGTGGTGCGGTCAGGGGCTCCGGCGAGCCCGCGCCCCGGTCGAGTTTGGCGACAACCAGCGTCGACCCCTCGCCGCGGCGAGCGGCGGCGAGCGCGCGCTCGAGGCCGGGACGGCGGTCGAAGGATGAACCGCTGGCGACGCTCTCCTCGACGGTGAGCAGCTGCCAGTGCCCCGGCCCCGTGCGGGC
>JALYTU010000074.1 GCA_030854125.1 Actinomycetota bacterium
TGGCCAACGAGGGCGTGTTCGTTGCCTTTGTGGCCCCAGAGGCGTCCGAGCGGGCCCTGGCCGCATTGCGCGGCATGCCCGGTGGCGAGCAGGCGGCCGAGATCGGCGAGGTCCGGTCAGAGCCCCACGGAATGGTGTTGGTCCAGACGAGCTTCGGCGGAAGGAGGGTCATGGACCAGTTGGTCGGCGATCCCCTGCCGCGAATCTGTTGAGAGGAGCATTTCAGTGAGCGCAACGGCAAGCCCATACGCAACCCAGCAGAAGACCGAGGCGGTGACCGCGCACGTTCTCTGGATGACCACCGGCCTGAGCTGCGAGGGCGACTCGGTGGCGATGACGTCGGCCACCAACCCCAGCCTCGAGGACATCATCCTGCAGGCGATCCCGGGCATGCCCAAGGTCGTCGTCCACAACCAGGTGATCGACTACGCGGTCGGCCAGGAGTACGCGCAGGCGTGGTTTGACGCTGAGCAGGGCAAGCTCGACCCGTTCGTGCTGGTCATCGAGGGTTCGCTGGGCAACGAGGAGATCAACGGGGAGGGTCACTGGACCGGCTTCTCGATCAATTCCGAGACCGGCCAGCCGATCACCATCAACGAGTGGCTGGATCGACTCGCTCCCAAGGCGGCCGCGGTCGTCGCGGTCGGCACCTGCGCGACGTACGGCGGGATCCCGGCGATGAAGAACAACCCGACCGGCGCGATGGGCGTGCCCGACTACCTGGGCTGGAACTGGAAGTCCAAGGCCAACCTGCCGGTGGTCTGCATTCCCGGGTGTCCGGCCCAGCCCGACAACATGACCGAGACTCTGCTCTACCTGGCGCTGCACCTGGCTGGGCTGGCGCCGGCCCCTGAGCTCGACGAGGCGCTGCGGCCCAAGTGGCTGTTCGGGCGCACCGTGCGCGAGGGGTGCAACCGGGCCGGATTTGCCGAGCAGGGCGAGTTCGCCACCGAGTATGGCTCTGATCACCGCTGTCTGGTCAAGCTCGGCTGCAAGGGACCGGTGGTCAAGTGCAACGTCCCGGTGCGCGGCTGGGTCAACGGGATCGGCGGCTGCCCAAACGTCGGGGGCATCTGCATGGCGTGCACGATGCCGGGGTTCCCGGACAAGTTCATGCCCTTCATGGATGAGGACAAGTTCGGCGCCGTCGCCGCGAACATCATGCAGTTCAGCTACGGACCGATCGTGCGCTTTATGCGTCGCCGCAACATCGCCAAGAAGTACGACGTCGAGCCCGAGTGGCGGCGCAAGGGAGGCACTCTGACCTCCGGCTACGCCAAGCGCTGGTAGCCGCCGCCGATCCCCGAATCCAGGAGCGAGAGAGACATGGCAACGGAAACATCCCAGAAGGTCGTGGTCAAGGAGATGTCGTGGGATCCGATCACCCGGATCGTCGGCAGTCTCGGGATCCACACCGAGATCGACTTCACCAATCAGCGGGTCAACAAGTGCTACAGCACGTCGATGGTCTTCCGAGGCTTCGACATCTTCATGAAGGGGATCGATCCGCGCGACTCGCATTTCATCACCAGTCGGATCTGCGGCATCTGCGGTGACAACCACGCCACCTGCTCGTGCCTGAACCAGAACATGGCCTACGGGGTCAAGCCGCCGCCGCTGGGCGACTTCGCCTTCAACCTGGCCGAGACCGCCGACTACATGTTCGACCACGCGATCTACAACGACTGCATGGCCAACGTGGATTTCTGCGAGCAGATGGTCAAGGAGACCAACCCGTCGCTGCTGGCCAAGGCCGAGTCGACCTCGGCCCCCGGCTCTGACATCCACGGCTTCAAGACGATCGCCGACATCATGCGGGCGCTGAACCCGTTCACCGGCGAGTTCTATCTCGAGACGCTGCACGTCGCCCGCTACACGCGGGAGATGTACTGCCTGTTCGGCGGCCGGCACACCCACCCGTCGACGATCATGCCGGGCGGCTGCAGCGCGGACATCACGCACCAGACCTGCACCGACTACTACGTGCGGCTGATGCGCTACTTCGATTACGTCAAGCGCAGCGTGCCGATGCACGATGACCTGTACGACTTCTTCCTCACCGAGATGCCCGGCTACGACATGGTCGGCTACCGGGAGACCAACCTGGTCAACTGGGGCTCGTTCGACGATCCCGACTACGTCGACTACTCGTACAAGAACATGACCGAGTGGGGGCGCAAGCGCTACATCACCCCGGGCGTGGTGATCGGTGGCGAGCTGATCTCGACCGATCTCGTCGAGATCAACCTGATGATCCGGATCCTGCTCGGCTCCTCGTACTTTGACGGCTGGGAGAATGAGCCGACCTACGTCACCCACGACCCGCTCGGCAACCCTGTGGACAAGAATCATCCGTGGAACAAGGTCACCCTGCCGCGGCCTCAGAAGCGCGACTTCACCGACAAGTACACGTGGGTCGTGTCGCCGCGGATCTACGACAAGCGGACCGACACCCACGTCAGCTGTGACACCGGCGGCGGCCCGTTCGCGCGCCAGTGGTGCACGGCCAAGGCCGGGTTGGTCGACTTCGGCTACGCCAAGGCGACCGGGCATTCGATCCAGATGGTGCTGCCCCGTTCGCCCAACCTGCCCGAGATGGAACTCGAGTGGCACATCCCCGAGAAGTCCAACGCGATCGAGCGTGACCGGGCCCGCAGCTACCACCAGGCCTACAGCGCGCTGGTCGGGCTGCATAACCTCGAGCGCGCGATCAAGGAGGTGCAGGCCGGGCGGACCAAGAGCTGGAACAGCTTCACGGTCCCCGAGGACGCGGTCAGCTGCGGCTTCCACGAGGCGGCCCGCGGAGTGCTGTCGCACCACATGGTCATTCGCGAGGGCAAGATCGCCAACTACCAGCCCTACCCGCCGACCCCCTGGAACGCAAGCCCGCGTGACAGCTTCGGAACCCCGGGCCCCTATGAGGACGCCGTGCAGAACACGCCGATCTTCGAGGAGAACGGGCCGGAGAACTTCAAGGGGATCGACATCATGCGGGCGGTCCGCAGCTTCGATCCGTGCCTGCCGTGCGGCGTGCACATGTACACCGGCGGCGGACAGGTTCGCAAGGTGATGCATACGCCCACGGCGATGGCCTGAGAGGCTGAGCATGGCGACGACGACCGAGACGGCCCCGGAGGCGCTGTTTGCGCGGGTCCAGGATCTGCAGGAACGGCTCGACGGGTATCCCGCCGGGCCGTCCCGGGATCTTGCCGGCGAGCTCGTGGCGGCGATCGTGGACATGTACGGCATCGGCCTGGAGCGGATCGTCGATGCCGTCTCCGAGCTCGAGCCGGCCGTCCGGGACCAGCTCGCCGAGCAGCTCGGCGAGGACCCGATCGTGTCAACCCTGTTGCTGATCCACGATCTGCACCCGGTGGCTCTCCAGGACCGGGTGCAGCAGGCGCTGGACAGCGTACGGCCCTACATGGAATCCCACGGCGGCAACGTCGAGTTGCTCTCGGTTCAGGACGGCATCGCGCGGATCCACCTGCGGGGAAGCTGCTCTGACTGCTCGGCCTCGTCGGTGACCCTCGAGCTGGCGATCAAGAAGGCGCTGGACGAGGCCGCTCCGGACCTGCTCGGGCTCGAGGTCGAGGGGGTCGCGCCGCCGATGATCGGCTCCGCGCTGCCGATGGTCACCGGGAGCAGCACCAGCCGGGGGAACAGCGGGAGCAGCGCGATGGAGCTGCCCGTGGTCATGTCGGGCTCGGGCCCGCCGGCGCAGACCGCAGCGAGCATCGAGCCCGATCGGCCCGCGCCGGAATGGGTCGAGCTCGACACGGCGGCCACTCCGGAGCTGGGCGCGGTGGCGGCGATCACCGCCGGTGGCGGGAAGCTCGTGGTGGCAAATGTGCAGGGAACGCTGCTGGCCTACCACGATCGCTGCGCGGCGTGCGGCGAGCCGCTGCACGGTGGCGAGCTGACTGAGGGAGCGCTGGCCTGCCCGAGCTGCCACCGGTCGTTTTTCCTGCCCCGCGCCGGCCGTTCGCTCGACGACGAGCAGCTCCAGCTCGAGCCGGTGCCCCTGCTGCACGAACAGGGCCGGGTCAAGGTCGCGGTCGGCAGGGTATGAGCGGGCGTGGGGCGCTTGTCACCAGCCTGCGCGGCCTGACGGCGGCCCGAGCAGCATCCGCGCCGGCCACGCCGACCGGTGCAGTACCGCCGCCCGTCACCTCGACCGATGGCGCAGCCGCGGCGCAGACCGAGCACTGTGACCTGTGCGGGCTGGTCATCCCCGAGGACCATCGCCATCTCCTGGCGCTCGTCGAGCGCCGGATCATCTGCTCGTGCGAGCCGTGCTGGGCGATGCGCGCCGGGGAGGGCGACTACCGGCCGGTCGGCAACCGGACGATGTGGCTGCCCGACCTGGATCTGCCCGACGAGGTGTGGGCGGGCTTTCAGATCCCGATCGGGCTGGCCTTCTTCATGCACTCGACCGTCACCGATTGCGTGGTCGCGATGTATCCCTCTCCCGCCGGCGCGACCGAGTCCGAGCTGCACTTCGAGTCCTGGGCGCAGATGTGCCGTCTGAACCCGGTCCTGGACAACCTGGAATCCGACATCGAGGGACTGATCGTCAACCGGCTGTCGGATCCTGCCGTGTACGCGGTCGCCCCGATCGACCGCTGCTATGCCCTGACCGGAGCGATCAAGGCGACGTGGGAGGGGATTTCCGGCGGCACCGGCGTCGACGACGCCGTCACCCGCTTCTTCGCCGAGCTCGAGACCAAAGGATTGGCGGCGTGAGCACGGTTCCGGCGGCAGTCAGCGACGCCCCCTGGGCGGGCCCGGAGCCGGAGTTTGCAGTGCTCGGCGTGCGTGCGGTCCCGTACGCGGCCGCACCGATGCTGAGCCTCGACCTGCAGGTGACCGAGAACACCGGTCGCGAGGTCTACATGATCGCGCTCGGCATCCAGCTGATGATCGAGCCCGCTCGTCGCGGTTATGACGATGCCACGCGCGCCAAGCTGTATGAGCTGTTCGGAGCGCCCGAGCGCTGGGGGACGACCACCCGGAGCCTGGTCTGGGCACGTCTCGACGCGGTGATTCCGGCGTTCACCGCCACCACCACCGTCGCAGTGACGGTGCCGGTCAGTTTTGACCTCGAGCTCGCCGCGGCCAAGTACCTGTATGCGCTGCCGGACGGGATGGCGCCGATGGCCCTGCACTTCAACGGCACCGCGTACTACCGGGGTGACGACGGCACCCTGCAGATGGTACTCGTGCCCTGGAACACGTCAATCGACTTCCGGATGCCGGTCTCGGTGTGGCGCGAGACGATCGAGCACTACTACCCCAGACTGGGCTGGGCGGCGCTGACCCACCCGACCCTCGAGGCCCTTCAGGACGCCAAACGCCAACGCGGCCTGCCGACTCTGGATGCGACCGTGAGCGCGCTGCTTGAGGAGACCGAACGTGACTGATGCCCTGGAGACCCTGCTGCAGTCGCTGCTCTACGAGGGCTATGCGCTGTACCCGTACACGCCGACGGCGACCAAGAATTCGACCCCGACTCCGTTCGGCATCGCCTATCCGCCCGCGTACGCGCAGACTCTGACCAGCACCTATGACCACCTGGAGATGCGGATCGCTCTCCAGGCGCCCGCCGACGCCGTGGTCAGCGGCGAGGTCCGCCTGCTGGCGCCGATCGGCGAGGGCCACCGGGCCGAGCCCCACCGGCTGACGCTGCCCGGGATGATGGTCGGGGCGCTCGCCCATACGCCGGTGGGCAAGGAGCAGTCGCTGGACGGTCCCAACGGGCCTCCGCTCGAGGTCAGGCTCTCGATGAGCGCGCGCGTGACCGGCAAACATCGTTATGAGGTCGTGCTGCGGATCGAGAACCTGACGGTGGCCTCCTCAGGACTGGACCGGGCCGGTGCGCTGGCCCGATCGCTGCTCTCCACCCACCCGGTCCTGAAGGTGACCGGCGGGTCCTTCATCTCCGCCCTGGAAGTGCCGTGCGGCTCGGTCAACACGTTCCCGGTGCTCGCCGGATCCCAGGACGAAGCGGTGGTCGGGGCGGCGATCGTGCTCCCTGACCATCCCCAGATCGCCCCCGAGAGCCAGGGCGGCCTGTTTGACTCGACCGAGATCGAGGAGGCACTGCTGCTGCACCTGCAGGTGCTCTCAGACGAGGAGCGTGCGGCGATCGCGCAGTCCGATCCGGCGGTCCGCGAGATGCTCGCCCGCGCCGACGCCGTCGGCTCACAGGACATTCTCGCCCTGCACGGGCGGGTCACAGTCAGTGATCCGGCGCCGACCGAGGCGCCGCGCGAGCGGCTGACCACCGAACCGCCGCGCGAGCCGGCCAACCTGGTGGATCCCCGGGCGGGTGAGGAGACGGCTCAGATCGGTTCCAAGCGCCTGCGCCAGGGGGGCAAGGTGATCGTCCATCCCTCGCCGGGCGCCGACCTGCAGGCGCGGATGCTCGACGGCCGCACCGCAACGCTGGAGCGCATCTTCACCGACTACGACGGCCGTCTGCATCTCGGGGTCACGATCGACGACGACCCGGGCCAGGACCTGATGCGCGAAAGCGGCCGGTACCTGTACTTCTTCCCCCAGGAGCTTGAGGTGATCGACCCATGACCGACCCAGACCAGTTGCGCTCGATTCTCATCGCCGGGATCGGCAACGCCTGGCTGCGTGACGACGGCTTCGGCGGCGCGGTGGCCCGCAGCCTGCACGAGCAGACCCTTCCCCCGGCGGTGTCCGTGATGGATGCCGGCACGGGCGGCCTGGACCTCGCCTACGAGGTGATGCGCGGCTATGACGCGCTGGTGATCGTGGATGTCACCCAACAGGGCGGCAGCCCCGGAACGCTGTACGTGATGGAAGCCGACGAGGACTCGGTGCCCGGAGCGATCGAGGACGGCGAGAACATCAACCCGCACGGCATGGATCCCCAGACGGCTCTGCGCTTTCTCAAGACGATGGGCGCGTGGCCGGGCCGCGTGATCGTGATCGGGTGCGAGCCGTCGGAGATCCAGGAGATGGGCTGGGGCCTGTCCGAGCCCGTCCAGGCCTCCGTGCCACGGGCGGTCGGGCTCGTGCTCGAGACGGTCCAGGACCTGCTGTCCAGCACTCACGCCCCGGCCCGGAGCTGACGCGTGCATGAGCTCTCGCTGGCCAGCGCGATCATCGCGACCGCGGCCAAGCACGCCGACGGCCGCGCGGTGGCCGTGGTCAGCCTGCGGGTCGGCACCCTGCGCCAGGTCGTCCCGGAGACCCTGCGGTTCTACTTTCAGTTCGTGGCTCGCGACGGCGTCTGTGAGGGCGCCGAGCTCGAGATCGAGGTGATCGAAGCCCGGCTGCGCTGCCGGCCGTGCGGGCACGAGTGGTCGATCGACATCCCGCACTTCCGCTGTCCGATCTGCGAGGGCAGCCAGGTCGAGATCGCGTCAGGGAACGAGTTCGAGGTCGAGTCCATCGAGATCGAGGAGGTCGCATGCATCGCACCAAGGTGAAGGTCGTCGAGGAGGCGCTGGACGCCAACAACACGATCGCGGCGGCCAACCGGGCCGATTTCGACCGCCACGGGGTGACCGTGGTGAACTTCATGAGCGCGCCCGGGGCCGGCAAGACGACCCTGCTCGAGCAGGCCGGACCCGAGCTGGACGGCGTGCGGATCGGAGTGTTGGAGGGCGATGTGCAGGGCGCGATGGACGCCGACCGGCTCGCTCACCGCCACATCCCCGTCATCCAGCTCAACACCGATCAGGGCTTCGGCGGCGAGTGCCACCTGGACGCCAACATGGTCCGTTCGGCGATCCCCTCGCTGCCCCTGGACGAGATCGACCTGCTGATCGTGGAGAACGTCGGCAATCTGGTCTGTCCCGCAGAATTCAGAATTGGCGAGGACGCGCGGGTGATGGTCTGCTCGGTGACCGAGGGTGAGGACAAGCCGCTGAAGTACCCGCTCATGTTCCGCGCCTGCGAACTGGTGGTGATCAATAAGGTTGACCTCCTCCCCCACCTCGACTTCGATCTCGAGAAGCTCGAGCACCACATCGATCAGGTCCACCCCGGCGTGCGACGGATCGCTCTCAGCGCGCAGACCGGCGATGGTGTGGAGCAATGGAAGCAGTGGCTGGTCGGGGTCGCCGGTCGGCGGCCGGTGGCCGCGTAGCCGGCCGGGGCGCCACCCCGTGTCCCAACCAGCACTGGCCACCGATCGGCTCGGTGTGCTGCTCACGCGCCGCACCGAGGCCAACCGGGTGTTCTTCGTCGCCGAGGCCGACCGCCTGGCTCGCGTCTGCCATCAGATGGCCGAGCGCTTTGCCCGCGGCGGGCGGCTGGTGGCCGTGGGGCGGTGTGCCGCTGCGCGCTCGGACGCC
>JALYTU010000672.1 GCA_030854125.1 Actinomycetota bacterium
GACCCAGGCCGCGCTCGCACTAGGCCGGCGTGAGGCCAGGGATCCAGCTCGTCCCGGCCAGCGGTACGCGGGCCATCGCTGCTGCCTCGATCGTGAGCGCGACGAGGTCCTCGGGTTCGAGGTTGTGCAGATGGGACTTGCCGCAGGCCCGGGCCAGAGTCTGGGCCTCGAGCGTCATCGTGCGCAGGTAGTTGGCCAGGCGGCGGCCGCCCTCGGTCGGATCCAGACGGGCGGCGAGCTCGGGCTCCTGGGTCGAGATTCCGGCCGGATCGCGGCCGGCCTGCCAGTCGTCGTAGTAGCCGGCCGAGGAGCCGATCGCCTCGTAGCCGGCCTGGTGCTCAGGTGCGTTGTCGCCGAGGGCGATCATCGCCGCGACTCCGATCGAGACGGCGTCGGCGCCGAGCGCGATCGCCTTGGCCACGTCAGCACCATTGCGGATCCCGCCCGAGACGATGAGCTGGACCTTGCGGTGCATCCCGAGGTCGGTGAGCGACTGGACGGCCTGCGGGATCGCGGCGAGGATCGGGATCCCGACGTGCTCGATGAACACGTCCTGCGTGGCCGCGGTGCCGCCCTGCATCCCGTCGAGCACGATCGCGTCGGCACCCGCCTTGACGGCCAGGGCCACGTCGAAGTAGGTGCGCGTGGCGCCGACCTTGATGTAGATCGGGATCCGCCAGTCGGTGATCTCGCGTAGCTCGTCGATCTTGATCTCGAGATCGTCGGGACCCGTCCAGTCAGGGTGCCGGCAGGCGCTGCGCTGGTCGATGCCCATCGGCAGATCGCGCATCTCGGCTACGCGGTCAGAGATCTTGTGTCCGAGCAGCATTCCGCCGCCGCCCGGCTTGGCCCCCTGGCCGACGACGATCTCGATCGCATCGGCCCGGCGCAGATCGTCAGGGTTCATGCCGTAGCGCGAGGGCAAAAGCTGGTAGACCAGCGTCTTTGAGTGCCCGCGCTCCTCCTCGGTCATGCCGCCGTCGCCGGTCGTGGTCGACGTGCCGACGGCACTCGCGCCCCGGCCAAGCGCCTCCTTGGCCTGGCCCGAGAGCGCCCCGAAGCTCATCCCGGCGATCGTGATCGGGATGTCGAGATGAATCGGCTCGCGGGCGAACCGCGTCCCGATCGTCACGTCGGTCGCGCAGCGTTCGCGGTAGCCCTCGAGGGGGTAGCGCGAGACGCTCGCGCCGAGAAACAGGAGATCGTCGAAGTGGGGTACCGGGCGCTTAGCGCCAAAGCCGCGGATATCGTAGATGCCTTCGCGCGCGGCGCGCTGGATCTCGGCGATCGTGCCCCGGTCAAAGGTCGCCGATTCGCGCAGGCCCGGATGCCAGCCATTGGTGGCGCTCATCAGTAGGCCCCAGCGTTGTCGAGATGGAAGTTGTAGAGCATGCGTGCGGAACCGAAGCGGCGAAACTCGCCCGGATCGGCGTCGGCCTGCGCTCGCGCGAGCAGGCCGGCGAGCTCGTCGCGATGCTCTGAGCGCATCTCCTTCTCGATGCAATCAGCGCCAAGCCCGGCCACGCTTCCGCGCACGAACAGGCGGGCCTCGTAGAGCGAGTCGCCCAGTGCGTCACCGGCGTCACCGCAGACCACGAGGGTGCCCTTCTGAGCCATGAAGGCCCCCATGTGACCAATGCTGCCGTGGACGACGACATCGGCGCCCTTGAGCGAGATGCCACACCGTGCGGAGGCATCGCCGTGGATGACGAGCAGGCCGCCACGCGCTGTCGCCGCCGCCGACTGGCTCGCTGAGCCCTCGACGAGCACCGTGCCGGACATCATGTTCTCCGCTACGCCGACCCCGCAGTTGCCGCGCACGCGGACCGTCGCGTGCTTATTCATACCGGCGCAGTAGTACCCGACGTGACCCTCGATCTCCACCTCGCAGGCCCCGTCGATGCCGACGGCGAGGCTGTGGCGACCACCCGGGTTGATCACGCGCACGTGGGACGGCAGGTCGGGCTTGTGCAAGCGCCGGTTGAGCTCGCGGACCGGATCGACGGCGAGATCGACGGTGAGCAGGCTCTCGTGGACAGTCGCCATCACGCGACCGCGGCGCGGCCCCAGCTGTACACCCGCCCTGGCTCGGGCTCCCAGGTGGCCGCGTCGGCGGCGCCCGGCAGCACGGCAATCGCCCGGTACTCCGAGGCCATCGCCACCCATTCGTCGCTCTCGGCCATCACCGCCGGCTTGCAGGCGATCGGGTCGCGGAGCACCGCGAAGCCGTCCTGCGTGCCAACGGCAAAGGTGTAGAAGCCGTCAAGGTCGTCCATGCAGCCTTCCAGCGCCTGCTCGAGCGTGGCCCCCTCCCGCATCCGCCAGGTGAGATAGCCGGCCGCCACCTCGGTGTCGTTATCGGTGACGAACTCGATCCCCTCGCGACGCAGCATCCGCCGCAGCGCATTGTGGTTTGAGAGCGATCCGTTGTGGACGAGACAGAGGTCAAGGCCCGTGGAGAACGGGTGCGAGTGCTCGGTCGTGACC
>JALYTU010000673.1 GCA_030854125.1 Actinomycetota bacterium
GACGTGCGCGACGCTACCAGACGCCGCACTGCCGTCGGGTTGTGGCCGGCGCGCGCGGGGTGGGGGTGATGCGGTTAGGCGCCGGTGCGGGCGGAGTGCGCCTGGGTAACCGGACGGATGGCGGGCTGTCCCGCGACAGGGGTGAGCCGTGCCATGAGCGCGTCTCGTGCGGCGACGGGCGAGTCGCCGAGGCGGTAGACCGTGCTCGCGCCCGTGTCCGGGACCGCTCCGCGGTAGTCGAACACGGTGACCTCGCGCACGACGGAGCGAATCGCGTAGACGAGACGCCCGATCGAGTCCAGTGACACCCGGCGACCGGTGAGCACGACCGCGGAGGGATCGAGCGCGCGCAGCGCGCGTCCCAGGCGGGTGAGGTCAACCGCGGGGGTGAGGGAGAGGGTCCGCAGGCCGGCCCGACGCAGGACAACCTCGAGTGCCTGGGCATACAACGCATCGAGATCACACGGGGCCGAGGCGTCGAAGACCATCACGCCCTCGGGGCGGCTCGCCGGCGGGGCGAGGCGCCGCTGGGCCGAGAGCCAGCCGGTCGCATGGCGCCAGCCGAACTCGTACTCGGGCGTCACGCCCTCGGGGTCGCGCTGGGCGGCGACGGCCGCGAGCAGAACTTCCTCAATCGTCCGCTCGACCGAGCGCAGGCCAAGGCTCTCCTCGAGCAGACGGTTGGCCGTCTCCTCCTCAAAGGCCTGAAAGGCTGCGCCCAGCCGCGATGGGGTGGAGGGACCTTCGCCGCGCTCGCGGGCCAGCGATATCGCCGACGAGACGTTGTGGGTCTCGGCCAGCGTCATCCGCAGGGACTCGATCTCGGTCAGCGAGTACTGGCGATGGCCGCCCGCCGAGCGGAGGGGCTGAGGAAAGCCGTAGCGGCGCTCCCAGCTGCGCAACGTGTTCGGGCTGATCCCGAGCATCACTGCGGCTGCGTTGGTCCGTATTCCATTCATGGGGGATTTATCGCCTTATCGGCACGAAAGTGCAATGTCCGCAACCCGACCTGCACTTTGGTCGAGGTTGTGCGACGAGAAGGATCGGCGGTACGCGTGTCGTATGCGCGCCAAAACCAACCGCAGCTGGTCGGCGGGAACCGGTTTACGCGCCGGCGCTGCGGGGAGCGCTTCGCGTGCGGCCGGGGTCGGCCAGCGGCAGGCTGCGCTCGTTCTCGACCATCTCGACGATCCGCCGCTGGGCCTCCGACGCGCCGGCGGGCAGGACCCCGGTTCCGGTGGTCCTCATCCGCCCGCGACCGGCGCGGCGGTAGGTCGCGATCGGCATGGCCCCCGCAGCGAGCCGGATCGCGTAGGCCCAGCGAGCGATCGTGTCGTCGTCCAGGTGCGACCCGGCGACCACGACCAGGTCGGGCCGGTGGATGCTGACCGCATCGCCGATCCCGCTGACGCCGCGGGCGGAGAGACTGAGGACGTTGATCCCGCCGCGGGCACAGAAGAGCTCGAGCGCGCGCAGATAGGAAGCGTCGGGATCGAGTTCGTCCCGGGTCGCGTCGCCGATCACGATCGAGATCGGGCGCACCGGCAGGGGGGCGAGCCGGATCGCCCGGCGCAGCCAGTCCCCGCCCCAATGAGACGCGAACGCCCAGACGGCGGACTCGGCGCCGTAGCGACGCAGGATCTCCTCCAGGGTGGGCAACAGGACCTCCTCGACGGATCGATCCACCGAGCGCAACGCGAGGGCGGCCTCGATCGCCTGGTCGGCGCGTGCGCCCTCGTAGGCGACCAGGGCCCCGACGAGCGAATTGGAATCCGCGGTCAGTCCCTCGCGCGCGCGGGAGACCGCCGAGGAGATCGACAGACCTTCCTGGAGCGCGTCGCGCAGTGCCGCCACCTCTCCGTGCGTGAAGAGACGGTGCTTCCCCGGAGATCGCTGCGGCTTGGGGAACCCAAATCGCCGCTCCCACGCCCGCAGCGTGTTGGGGCTGACGTTCAGCAACGCAGCCGCCTCGCTCGTCTTTAGGTAGCGCATCTGTGGCCGACGGTGCGCCCAGCGTTGCTATCCGGGCGCAGGACCCCTAAAATTGCACGGGATTTACGGAGAAAACGACCAGAAACCAGTGCAAAAGTTGGTTCGGTTTAGCCCGTTCTTAGATGGCGGGCCGGTCAGACAGTGATCGTAATCCCCCAGATGGTCCCAAAGTTTGCGTAGGAAGGAGCTGCTCATGCATTGGCGCATCGGCTGATCGCCTCACCCAAAGTCCGTTGGTACCCACATTCCAATGTCGGTACCTTGTGATCATGCTCCGCCAGCGGGCGGGCCGCGCTAGCAGTTCCCGCCGACCCCACTCGGCAGTCACCGCGTGCCTCGTCTACGCGGTCTGCGCCGCTGTGCTCGTGCTTAGTCCCGCCGATCGGGTTGGCAGCCTGACCATAGTCATTGGGCTAGCGGCTGTCGCAGCGGGGCTTCTCGTCATCGGCGAGAAGGGCGGCATGTCCATTTCGGCGGGCTTCATCGTTGCAGTTC
>JALYTU010000674.1 GCA_030854125.1 Actinomycetota bacterium
GCGTCTCCCCTGCCGGACGGGTGATCGTCGGCTGGATCGCCGGCGGTCACCCGGTCGCCGCGGTCGGCTCGGCCGCCGGCGGGCGCTTCGGCGCGGCCCGCAGCCTGTCGCCCACCGTCTACGCCTATGACATCACCGTCGCCGACGGGGCTCGCGGGGCGATCGCGGCCTGGACCCAGGGGACGCTGAACCCGAGCATCGTCGCGGCCGCTGATCGCTGAGCGAGGGCTCAGGGTTCCCGACATTGCATCTGGCGGTCTTGTGCGGCCGTCTCGCGGCGCCAGACCCCACGCGCTCGCTCGCCATAGCGCTGCTATGGCTCCGCTCCCGGGCGGCGTCCGGCATCCCCGAGCCGACCCCCCAATCCCATCACCTGCTCCGTCGGGAACCCTCAGCCTCCGCCCAGCGCGGCGGCGAGCAGGTCATGGATCGGGGGGGCCGCGGTCGCTGCCCCGGCGCCCTGATTGGGGAACAGCGCGGCCGCCACGTAGCGAGGATGACCCACCGGCGCGTAGCCGACGAACCAGGCGTCGGTGTTCTGGGGCCCGCCCTGCCCCGGCTGCGTGGTGTTCTTCAGCTCCGCGGTACCGGTCTTGCCCGCGACCACGACGCCTGGGATCTGGGCGGGGACGCCGGTCCCGAACTGCACCACGGCGACCATCATCTGCTGGACCTCGCGGGCGACGTGGCGGCTGACCACGCGGACGAAGCGGGGACGCTGGTGGGCAAGCAGGGTGGGGATCGGCCGCCGGCCGCCCATCGCGATCGTCGCTCCGACATCGGCCATCGCCAACGGCGTCGCCTGGACGAGACCCTGCCCGATCGCCGAGGAGCCCACGGCGAGGTCGTCACCGATCGCCGAGGCGGCCGGGATCGTCGGCTCGGCCGCGCCGAGGATCGGTGAGGGCTGATTGAACCCGAAGCGCTCGGCGACGGCGACCAGCTGCCGGGCTCCGAGGCGGGCACCGAGCGGCGCGAACACGGAGTTGCAGGAGACCGCGAACGCGTTGAGCAGCGTCCCCCCGCATGACTCGCCGCTGGCGTTCTGCAGCTGCACTCCCGACAGGGTGGCCGAGCTCTGGATCGGATAGACCGTCGAGAGGGTGGTGATTCCGGCCTGCAGCGCGCCGGCGGCGGTGACGATCTTCATTGTCGAACCGGGCGGCTGCAGCGCCGAGAAGGCGATCCCGGCCAGCGCCACGAGCGCGCCGGTGCGGGGGTTCATGACCGCGATCCCGGCGTACCTGCCGCCCATCGCGGCGACCGCGGCCCGCTCGAGCGTCGGCGAGATGGTGGTCTGGACCGGCGCGGCCTGGATCGCGCGGGCGCTGGCCAGCGTCCGGCGACCGGCCAGCAGGCGCCCACCCGGCTGCCCGATGAGCCGGCTCTCGAAGATGCGCTCGAGACCGTAGAGCCCGACCTGGGCGCCGGTCGGGTAGCCCCGCGCGCGGTAGGCGGTGGCGTCAGCGGCGGGTATCGGGCCGACCGTCCCGACGATCTGATTGGCGACGTCGGGGATCGGCGTGCTGCGTGTCGGGCCTTGCGCCAGCGGCGTCCCGTCACTGGCCAGCAGCGTGCCGCGCGGCGGCACCGCGATCGTGCGGCGTAGGCGCTCGCGACCGACCAGGCCCGGGAACAGCAATGTCGGGCCGAGGTGGATGCGCGCGTCGGAGCCGCTACCGCTCAGCGGCACGGTGAGGACCTCGCGCAGAGTGCCCCAGATCCGCGTGTCGAGGACCATGCGGACGCTGATCGCGGCGTTGGCGACGTCGCCGACGCGGGCCGCCCGCAGCGAGACGAGGGTCGCGGTCGCCTCGATACGGCTGACCTCGGCGGCGAATCGGGACTCCGTCGTGTCGCGCCGGGAGGCACGATCCAACAGGCCATACATGCGGGGGAACTCCTGGTGAGACCACGCGGTCACGTAGTCGGTGACCAGACGACGCTCCTCGCCGCCGCCGCTGAGCGCGATGACGGTGCCGAGGGCCACCGCGATCACCGCGAGCGCCACGACGGGCATGGCTCGGGTCAGCAGGCGACGCCGCCGCTGTCTGCGGCGCATCGGGCGTGGCCGGGAGGCCACCAACAGGGCGCCGTCTACCACTTCATCGCGGAACGGTAGAAGATGTGGGGTGGATCGGGCGCGATTCGGGGTGCAGGCGGTGAGGGAGCCTTACCATCGAGGCGATGACGGGCATCGATTGGGTGATCGTCCTGTTCACCGTGGCGGTCGCGGTGCGCGGCTACCGGCAGGGCTTCCTGGTCGGGGCCCTGTCCCTGGTCGGGTTCGCCGTCGGTGCCTACGCCGGCACCCGGCTGGCGCCGCTGCTGCTGAACCAGGGGGCGCGCTCGCCGTACGCGCCGCTGCTGGGACTGCTCGGCGCGATCCTCGCCGGAGGCGTGCTGGCCAGCGGCCTGGAGGGTCTGGGCTCCCGGGCGCGCGCCGCCTTGCCGATCCCGGGGCTGCGGGCCGCCGACGGCCTG
>JALYTU010000675.1 GCA_030854125.1 Actinomycetota bacterium
CTCGGGGCGCAGCAGGCCGATCCCGACCCCGGCGTCGTGCGCGGCGACAAACGCGCGGTTCATCGCGTCGAGGCTGCGGGGGACCTCGAGCAGGGCGGGCAGCGGCTCGGCGAAGGCGAGCAGGTAGAAGCCGCCGTCAAAGATGGGTCCGACCGCCACACCGCAGCCGTCGGCGAGATCGGCGAGCGCGCCGTCGCCGTGCACCGGGCGCCAGACCGGCAGCTCGGGCCAGGCGATCAGCAACGGGCCGCCGAACCTGCTGAAGGCTCGCTGCGCAGCGGTCACCAGTTCCTCCCCCGGCTCGGCGCTGAGAACCCGGCCTCCTGGGGCGATCCCCCGAGCCCAGGCCAACGCACGATCGCGCAGGACCCCTTGGACGGCAGCCGCCCGAACAACGCCGAGGCGGGTCGTCAGGTCCTCGCCGGCCGGTGCCTGATCGCCGCCGTCCATGACGAGCACGGCGGCCCCGATGTCCGAGATCAGGCCTCCCCGAAGCGGTACATCGTGCCGGCCGGCGCCGGCGCCTCGGTCTCCAGGCGCGCGGCGGCGTGCGCGACGACGTCGGCGAACACGGCCGGGCTCGACCCCATCAGCTCCAGCAGCGTGGCCACCGGTGTCGGCTCGCCGGGCACAACGTCGTTGGCGTAGTCGGTCACGAATCCGATCAGACCGAAGGGCAGCTCCAGTTCGCCGCACAGCACCGTCTCGGGTCCGCCGGTCTGGCTAACCGCGACCACCCCGCAGGCCGCCAGCGTGGCGATCTCCGCCGGGGTGTTGAACCGCGGCCCGTCGACGTGTCCGTACACGCCCCCATCCCGCGCCCCGTGACCGGTCTGCTCCGCGGCACTCAGCAGAGCCGAGCGCACACCGGGCGAGTACGGGCTGCCGTGCAGGATCCAGTGCCCGCGGCCCGCGTCCCCGGGCTCCACGCAGAACGTGCACAGCGACCCGTCGGGCAGGCGGTTGGCGATGAAGTGCAGATCGTCGAACACGACCAGCGAGCCGAGCTCGAGGGTCGGGTCCACGGCGCCGCAGGCCGTGCAGCCGATCACCGCGGTCGCCCCCTGCTCGCGCAGCGCCCACAGGTTGGCCCGGTGGTTGACGTGATTGGAGAGCCGCGCGTGACCGGCGCCATGGCGCGAGACGTGCAGCACCTCGGTCGTACCCAATCGCCCGCGCGAGACCTCGGCAGGCCCGAACGGCGTCGGCACGGTGAGCGTCTGCGCGGCCCCAAAGCTGGGCAGCGCGTAGGTCCCCGAGCCGGTGATGACCGCAATCGGCATCCGGCGATCCTACCCTCGGGGCATGGCCTCCCCGACCCGCCACACCGTGCTCTACGACGCCGACTGCGGCTTTTGCCGCTGGTGCCTGGGCCTGCTGCTGCGCGCCGACCGCGACCACCGGCTGCGGCCGCTGGCGCTCGGCACCCCCGAGGCCGACCGCCTGCTCGCCTCGATGCCCCGCGACGAGCAGCTCGCCTCCTGGCACCTGATCGACCCCAGCGGTCGCCTGACCTCTGCGGGCGCCGGCCTGCCCACGGTGCTGCGGACGCTGCCGGCCGGCCGGCTGCCCGCTGATGTGCTCGCCCGGATGCCTGCAATGACCGAGCGCGGCTACCGCTGGGTGGCCGGGCACCGCACAACCTTCGGGCCGCGGATCCCGGAGCGCGCCAAGCGCAGCGCGACCGAGCGGATCGCCGCGCGTGTGGCGGCAATCAGGGCAGGATCAGGTTGACGTCTCCGAACTCGTGACCCCGGTGGCCATAGCGGACAGCCGCGTCGTAGGCGGCCGTCAGCAGGTCTGGGCCGGCGATCGCCTCAAGCAGTCGCAGGTGCGAGGCCTCGGCCTCGTGCCAACCGGTGATCAGACCATCCACCACCCGGACACCGCGCTCGGGTGTCACCACGAGATCGGTCGTGCCCGCGGCCGCCTGCAGGGTGCCGTCCGGCGCCGCGACGGACTCGAGCGCCCGGACGACGGTCGTCCCGACCGCGATCACCCGCCCACCCCAGGCCCGCGTGGCGCTGACCATCCGCGCGGTGTCCGCGCTGACCGCGAAGCGCTCCGGGAAGGGATCCTCGCCGGCCTCCAGCGACGACACTCCGGCGTGCAGCAGGACCGGGGCAAAGCGCACCCCGGCGCTGATCAGCCGGACGACCAGCTCGGCAGTGAACGGCCGCCCGGCACTCGGCATCTCCGCGCTGCCGAGGTCGTGCGCCCAGATCGTCTGGTAGGCCTCCAGCGGCCAGCGGCCGGGGGCGTGCAAGTAGCGGATCGGCTGCCCGTGGGCGTGCAGGTACCCGAGCACGCCGGCGCCGAACATCAGGTCGGCGACGACGAGCCGTTCGCTGTCCCCCAACGACGCGATCACCCGTACCCGGCCACCGCCCGCCAGAGCCACGGTCGCCCCGGGCCCCGGCGCGGCGTGGCGTCTGCCGTCGGCGTCCCGGACCTCGAGCACCCACCGCCGCCTTCCCCCCGGGC
>JALYTU010000075.1 GCA_030854125.1 Actinomycetota bacterium
CTCTACGAGCAGGCGGGCCGACGGCCGTGCGTACGAGTAGCGCTCCCGCACCACGAGGCGGGTGGTCCCATCCGCCTGTCCGCGCAGGACGAAGGCCCACGTGAAGTCATACGGGGCGGGCGTTCGTCCGATCGGGACACCGCCGCGCAGGACCAGGGCTCGCCCCGGCTCCGCGACGGCCACGCTCAGGCCGACCTCCGGATGAAGGCGGACCGCGTCGCCAACGTTGACGGCCTGCCATTCAGAGACGATCCGGTCGGCGCTGTGGATGTCGCAACCCATCACGTTGTCGATGAAGTCATAGCTGTAAAACCCGCCGCGCCCCTGGCCAAGCTGCGCGATCCATGGCCAGACACCATCGGGAGGCGCGCGCACCGTGATCGCGCGCGTGGCCGTCAGGTCGGCGTCGGGTACCAGCTCGTCGCCGGGAAGGGCGATGTTGAGCTCCTCGTCGGTAGAGCCCCACCGCAAATACCGCGCCCTTAAGAGAAGGACCCCGGCAGCGACGACGCCCGCTACGACGACCAAAAGGGCATCAGAGCGACGCCATGGGGCAGTCGCCCGTGAGCGGCGAGGCCGAGCCTGGGTCACGACAGCCGGGGCACCGGCTTGGGCCTGATGGCGTCGGTCCCGCTGCTGGCGGGCTCCGGATCCTGGCCACCCATGTCCAGCCGGAAGGGCGGGTAGGCGTCGGTCATCAGCGTCGCGTAGGCCGCGACGCGAAAGCACCAGCGGTTCATCCCCATCACGAACTCGAAGATGGCCTTCGGGTAGCGCCCGGTGAACAACAGGAGGACGCCCGCGATCAGCACCAGCAGGCTGATCAGACCGCCCCAGGAGGTCGATGCGCCGGCGTGGTTAGCAGCGTTGAGGCCGGCCCACGCGCCGCCGGCGAACACGCCGACGATGAGGTAGTGCGGCAGTGCGAGCAGCCACCACTTGACGAGCACCAGGCCTCGCGAGAGCTCCTGGGGGTACTCGACCGCCAACTGCGCCGGGTAGTCCGGGACGTCGGCGAGTGTGAACGGCGGGTAGCGATCGGTTCCGAGCGCGCTGTAGGAGTAAAAGCCCACGCGCCAGGACCAGCGCAGGACGCCGACGTTGAAGTCAAAGATCGCCCGCGGGTAGCGGCCGGTGAACAGGATTGCGAAGAACGCGACCACGGTCAGCAAGATGAACGCGATCCAGAGAAACACCAGGACGATGGCGTGCGGGATCAACAGGACCCACTTGACCAGCCACAGCCAGCGGCTGAGGTGGCTGTCAAGCTCTCCCTCGACCCGCAGCGGATACACGGGTGGGGCCGCGTGATCATTCATGGCACGCACTCCTCTCGAACAGCATGTGGGCGCCGGCGGCGCCGTCTTTGAGGTCTCCCGAGGGTCACCTGCGCTGCTGTTACAAGCGCGAGCGGCGATCGAGGCGGGGCGGAAAAAATCCCGTTCGTCGGGATTCAAAGTGCCACGCACTGATCTGCTTCTTGAGGAGCACTCTACTCTCCTTGGCGGTCTCCGGGGATGCGCTTGCGCCGGTACCGGCGCCGCGTAAAAACGGGCCCCTCCGCCGCTTCAAAACTGATCCCCAGGGTCCCGGTTGCGGCCGTTCCCGGTCACGGTTGCGGGGTTGTGCGGATTGCCCGGAGGCCTCGCGCACCTAGGCTGGGTTGATGAAGCTACGTCCTGCCACGAACATGCTCGCCCTCGGCATTTCTGCGCTCTGCTACGCGGTGCTCCGCCGGCGCATCCTGACGTGGGGAGCTACGGCTGAAGAGGTGGCTTCCCGGCTCCCCGGGGACGAACTGATTGAGAACGCCGGCGGCGTGTCGACGCGCGCGATTCAAATCCACGCTCCCGCCTCAGCGGTGTGGCCTTGGATTGCGCAGATGGGCCCGTCGCCGCGCGGCGGCGCTTATACCTACGACTGGATCGAGAACCTCCTCGGACTCGACATGCACAGCGCTGACACTGTCCTGCCGGACTTTCAGCACCCCAAGCTCGGCGAGAGCTTTGACCTTGGGACCAGTCGTATGCAGCTTGACCGAGTTGAACCTGAGCAGGTGCTCGCCTGGCGCTCGCAAGACGGCAACTGGGTGTGGACGTTCGTGCTGCTCGAGAACGACGGCCAGACGAGGTTGATCAGCCGCAACCGCTTCCGCCGCCCAACGCTTCTCGCACGCATCGCCATGATCGCGATGGAGCCCGGCTCGCTGGTCATGGAGCGCAAGATGCTGCTCGGAATCAAACAGCGCGCCGAGCTGCTCGCCTCCGCTAGCCCCGAGCCGGTCCACCGGCGGAAGCCGGTTCCGACGACGACTCAGGGACCGCTTCGCGCGACGGTCACCCATGACTCACACCGCTAGCTGCCCAGTGTCTGATGTTGGCATTGACCTGTACTGGCTGCCGCTCGGCGCGGGTGGCCATTCGGTGCGCCTCAACGGCCGCGCGTTCGAAGCGGTCGCTTCACGGCTCGAGCATCGGTCGGCATGTGATCTGTACCACTCGGCTCTCGAGGTGCGCGTGCCGGAGGGACGCTTCGTGATCGAACAGACGCCCGTGCCGGATGGCAACGCGGCGTCGCGCGGCGTCGCGACCGGTGGCGCGGTTGGCGCGCGCTGGGCCGGGCGCTTTCGGATCTTGCGCTACGAGGTGCGCCGATGGCACAACGGTGCGATCCCGGACGTTGGCGAGGCCGTCGACAGCCCACAGCGACTGACCGACGATCCAGCCTGCGCACGCCGATTGCTTGACCTGGTCCCCTTCCTCCCGACACCGGTCTGGGGTCGCGACGAGTCGGCTGCCGGGGAGATGTGGAACTCCAACTCGGTGATCTCGTGGTTGATCACCAGCAGCGGCCTGGATCCGGAATCAATCCAGCCGCCAGACGGTGGCCGCGCCCCCGGCTGGCAAGCTGGACTCGTGGTCGCCCGCCGACACCAGCCGCGGCGGCATCCGACGTTGCCCAAAGCCGCCTGACACGCAAACGCCCGTGCCGAACCAGGCACAGGCCGACAGATTGCGCGCCCGGTCGAAGGGAACCCCCGCAGCCACCTCGCCGTGCTGGTCGGCGCGCCTGCGCTTGATCCGTGGAAGTCCGTTGACCGCTCCTGCCGATCTCCCTTACGCTCCACCGGCTCGAGCAGAGAGCGTGACGTGCCGCCGAGAACGACCGAGCCGTCGCGCGCTGCATGAGCACCTGAGCCAGCCGCCACACCGTCTCGGCGGTGGTAGAAGAGTAGGCAGCCGGACGAAAACCCTGGTGAGGCGCGGCGGGGTCCGCTGGGCCGTACATCCTGATTGGGCGCGGCGCCCCGTCCTTCTCGTGACCCGCGACGCGCACTCAGTGCGTCCCAGGATCGAAATCGCGTGATTTTCAGCCCGCATCGTCCCGGCGTAGTGCCGCGCCAGCATCGACCGCGTAGACCACACCGGCAGCTCCCGGACAGCATCGGATCCGGGGGACGCGGGTGATCAGGCCAGGACGGCTTGTCGTGGGTGTGGTCCGCCGCCCGTGGTCCCGATGGCTATCGGGCGCGCAGACCGGTCAGCGCTCCGGGGGGTATGGGCGCGGTTACGAGGGTGGCGCTGCTGCCGCGGACGGTCACGTTGTAGCTGCTGCTGGTCGCGTTGATCGTCTGCGTGGTTAAGGTCCCTGTCCAATGACCCTGGCTGTCGAGATGTTGGCCGGCGAGGGTGACGCCTGTTGTTGCGCGGGCGGTGCGCGCGAGGAGGTCCTGGGTGGTGACGGTCCCAGCGGTGGGGATGTGCAGGGATATGCGGACGGTATGGGTGCTTTTGTCGAGCAGCAGGATGTGCAGCGTGTTGCCGCGAACTCGTACCGCCCACGCTTTGAGGTTGTCGGTCGGGCTGGCTGTGAGTTTGAGTGGCAGCAATTGCGGGCTGGGCCCGAGGGTTCGTGCGAAGAGGGCGAGCCCGTAGAGCAGCGGGTTGGCGACGAGCCCGTGATTGGTCACGGAGAACGCCATGTTGATCGCGTTGGCGCGGACGTGAACGGCAGCCGAGCTGGCACCGGCTCTGATCAGCTCAAACAGTGCGTCGGGGGCCCACAGGGCGCTGGCGAAGGTGCCGCTGACGCCTTTGCGCCCGCCGCAGGTGACGGAGTTCATCTCGGTGAGGCGTACCGGGAGCCCGGCGTGTTTGGCTGTGCGGACGGCGGCGGTGATCGTGTTCGCCATCCCGGTGGTGGAGCTGTTGCTCAGCATCCGCGCGATCGTGGGAAAGGTCAGAGCGTGCGTGTTGTGGTTGCACGCGGACATCGGGTAGGGGTGGATCGTGATCGCGCGCAGCCCGGGATGGGTGCCGGCGAGCATCTGGGAGATCCAGCCGGGATGGGTGGTGGGCTCTGCCAGCGCAGGACCGAACAGCGGCACACCGTGATCCATCCGCACGAGCGCGGCCGCGTAGGCACCGAATGACTGAGCGTAGCTGGCGGCGGTGATCTGTGGCGGGAGTGTCGGGGTTTTCTGCACGCCGCCTGCGAACCGCTGCCACGCGGCCGGACTGTAGATGTCGGGCTCGTTGCCGATCTCAAAACCGACGATGCTCTCCGTCGGGAGTGCGGCTTCGGCTGCCCGCGCCCATCGGATCGCGATCTGCGGCGTCGAGGTGACGGTGTTCAGATCGAGGATCACCTTGACCCCGAACTGCCTGATCATCTGCCGGACCTGCTTAACTTAAGCCAGCCGGGGGTGATCTCAAACGCCCACTCGGGCAGCTCCCTGGTCGGTGCGTATACCGCCTGATCGGCCGATGACCCGCCGATCCGCAGCACCATCGGCCCGTTTGGCGTGATCGCGGATAGGACCCCGCCGAGCATTGACAGGTGCTTCGCCCACACCGGGATAGTCCAGTACTCCGTCGACAGACCGAGAAACGATGTCGGGACCTTCAGCAGGGTCCCGGATGCGGGGATCGCCAGGACCGCGCGCGGACCCGCTGTCGGCGCCCAAACGGTGCTGGCGATCGGCGCCGGCGGTTGCGCGACTCGTGCGGCAGGCGGCGTTGCACTGACGTTGAGTGCGATCGCCGTCGTGACGGCCGCCACAATCATCGCCGAAACGAGGCACAGGCCGACGACGGCGGCCTCGGGTTCCGCGCGTCGAAAGCTGCATTGAAAGATCTGGGCTGCCTGGCATCGCTCCTCAGCATGACGACAGGCCGGGCCGAAATAACCGTAGGAACCCTAGACCCGTCACGGTCCAGCAGACGTTCGGCGACGATGGAGGCCGAGCCCGGGAGCTATTGGGCTGGACGCAATCCCGGTCCGGCTGCTGAATACACTCAGACAGCCGCGGGGGCTGTTTCGGTCTCCTCCGATTCGCCCGCGGCCGGGGCGGCGCTGGGGGGCCCACGAGCATGGGGCATCGCGCGACAGGAGGATCTGAGTGACCGATCCGAGGACGAGTCCGCCAACTGCAGAGTGCCCCCGCGTACCGATAACGATCACGTCGGCGCGACTTCTTTCGCGATGTCAGCTAACCCTTGCGCGGGCTGGGCCCCACGTGATCGCTCTCTCGCCGGTCGCAAACACCTTGCGTATGAACGCGCTGGAGGTGCGTTTTCCGGACCCGTCGGTGGCCCATACGCCTGTCTTGAACATCGAGTGCCTCGATTCGAAAATGGTCAGCATCCAGCGTGCACGGTCGCGGGGCCGGCCACAACGGGGTGATGGTGCGCGTGTGGTCAGTAGTGCGCACCGGTACCGGCGGCTAGCCACTTGCGGGGCCGTCAGCCTCGTAGTGCACGGAGCGCGTTGAGGATCACGGCGAGGTCGATCACTTCTTGGAACAGCGCGCCGGCGACGGGTGGTAGGTAGCCGGCGGCTGCGACGGCCATCGCGGCGAGGCTGAGGCCCATGCCGGTCAGGACGCTCTGGCGGGCGATGAACAGCGCCCGTCGTCCGGCGTGCACGGCGTCAGCGACGCGGTCAATCCGGTCGACGGTGATCACAGCGTCGGCAGTTTCGGATGACACAGTTGCGCCGGCGGCACCCATCGCGATCCCAAGGTCGGCGAGCGCGAGCGCGGGGGCATCGTTGATCCCGTCACCCACCACGATCACCGGACTGAGGTTCGGGTCCGAGCGGACGGTGCGGACGACCTCGAGCTTGTCCTCGGGGGACTGCTCGGAGTAGACGCGGTCAACGCCAAGTTCGCGGCCGACGCGCTCGGCGACCGAGCAGCGGTCTCCGGAGATCATCGCGACATGCCGAACGCCCTCGGCGCGCAGTCGCTCGACGATGTGCTCGGCGTCGGGGCGGAGTTCGTCGGCCATCACGATCACCCCGGCGACATGCCCGTCGACAGCGACGACGACGTGCGCTTCGCCGGATCCGCGGGTGGTGCTCAGCGAGCTTGAGGCGATCTCGTCTCGGGGGATGCCGGATGTGCGCATGTAGGCTCGGCTTCCGACGAGGATCTGTTGCGTTTCGATCGTGCCTCCGATGCCTTGGCCAGGCTCTTCGATCACGTCAGTCGGGAGTGTGAGCGCGAGCCCGGCTTCGGCGGCTGCGGCGACGAGCGCCTCACCAAGGACGTGGGCGGACATGCGGTCCACCGACGCGGCGAGCCGCAGGACCTCGTCCGACTCACAGCCGCCGTAGGGGACGATGTCGCGGACCTCGGGGGTGCCCACCGTGAGCGTCCCGGTCTTGTCGAACAGGACCGTGCGGGCTTGTCCGAGCGTCTCGATCGCCCCGGTGCCCTTGACGATGATTCCGGCTCGGGCCGCGCGCGACAGACCCGATACGAGTGCGATCGGAGCGGCGAGGATCAGCGGGCATGGGGTCGCGACGACCACGACCGCGAGCGCGCGGACGGGGTCCCCGCTGAGGATCCAGGCAAGGCCGGCGACGGTCAGGGTCGCGGGCAGGAAGAATCCTGCGTAGCGGTCCGCCATTCGCACGAGCGGCGCGCGCTGCGTCTGCGCTTGTTCAACGAGGCGTACGAGCGCGGTGTAGGCGCTTTCGCTCGCCGGTCGATCCGCGCGGACGTCGAACGGCGAGCCCGCGTTCGCAGCGCCGCTCACGACGGGCATCCCGTGGGTGACGGACACGGGGATCGGCTCGCCGCTCAGCGTGCTGGTGTCGACAACTGCCTCGGGGCTGACGAGCGTGCCGTCGACCGGGATCACTTCACCGGTGCGGACGACCAGGACGTCTCCGATCTGCACCTGTTCGACGGGCACCTCCTGCAGGCCGTCGCCGACTCTCAGCTGAGCGACCTTCGGGGCGCGCTGCACGAGCGCAGTCAGTTCGCGGCGTGCGCGCCGCGACGCGATCGTCTCAAGCGCCGCGCCGCTGGAGAACATCAGCCCGACCACCAACCCGGCGAGCTCTTGGTTCATCGCCAGCGAGCCGACCATCGCGACCAGCGCGATCGTGTCCACACCGAGGCTGCGCTCGACGATGATCGACCGCCCGACCTCGATAGCCAGATCAGCCGCCAGCAGCGCGACCGCGGCTCCCCACACCAGTTGCCCCGTCTGACCTTCGCCGACGAGTTGCAAAACGCCGCCGGCGGCGATAGCGACAACGGCAGCGCAAGCCAGCACCTGCGCCCGATGCTCCAGCAACCACGCTAGCTGGGCGGGTGGCGGGTCGCGTCTCAACTTCGGGAGCGGGGCCCTCACCGCATTGTGTTTCGGCTGTGTGGCGCTCATCACTCAGAGCATGGCGAACGAGTGCCAGGCCGTCATCCGTAGACCCCCGCCGAGCAGGCCCGAAACTTCCGATCGCCCGAAGCGGCAGCGCTACGACAGGGGGTGCGCACTACGTGGTGGTCAACCCCATGCCCGTTTAGGCTCGCGAGACGTCAAACTTGGCTGCGCTTATCAATCTCCGCGCACGCGCACGGAGAATCCAGTTAACGCAAGCGCTGCGATCGTGACCGCGCTCGCTAGCGCAGCCGTTGCGACCATGCCCGGATCGGGGATTGTGAGTTCGAAGAACCGGCGCGTTCCGGGGATCAGCAGCGCCGCCACGTTAGACGCCTGCTAGCGCTGCGCACATGCCAGCGACGAGCGTCGAGCGGCGCCGTGAGCCCTGGGCCTCCAGTGCCATCACCAGGTAGAGGCCACCCGCGATCAGGATTGTCACCGCGACCGTGCGTGCGTCCGCCACGGACAGGTCGAGGTCGTGCCGCGCGAACAGGTAGCCGGCCACTAGTCCGGCGCCGAGTAAGGCCCCGGCGGGTACCGCAAAGCGCGCTACGCTGCGTATGAAGCGCTCGGGCCGCCATTCGCCGCTGCTGGGTGCGAGCGCGAGGAAGAAGGTCGGGATCCCGATCGTCAGACTGGCAGCGAGTGTC
>JALYTU010000076.1 GCA_030854125.1 Actinomycetota bacterium
TTGCGCACCGTGCCTGGGGACAGGTACAGCGCACCTGCCAACTCGGCCACGGTGGCGTGCTCGCGGGAGGCGGCCAGCACCTCGTGCTCGCGCGGGGTCAGCGGTGATTCGCCCTGGGCGAGGGCGGCCGCGGCGAGTCCCGGGTCAACGATCCGCTCGCCGGCCATGGCGCGGCGGATGGCCGAGGCCAACTCGTGGGCCGGAGAGTCCTTGAGCAGAAAGCCCGAGGCGCCGCTCTCCATCGCACGGCGCAGGTAGCCCGGACGCCCAAAGGTGGTGAGGATCAGGATCCGGCACGCGGGCATCGCTGCGCTCAGCGTCTCGGCGGCCTGAAGACCGGTCGCTCCCGGCATCTCGACGTCCAGCAGCGCCACATCGGGCACGACATTCCGAGCCGCGGCCAGGACCTCGTCTCCGCGCGCCACCTGGGCCACGACCTCGAGGTCGGGTTCGAGGCCGAGCAGGCTGGCCAGCGCACCCCGGACCATGCCCTGATCCTCGGCGAGCAGCACTCGGATCACCGCGGATGCGCCCCGAGCGGGATCGAGACCCGGAGGCGAAAGCCGGTGCCCTGCGGCAGCGTGCCGGACTCGACGCACCCCGCCGAGTCCGCTGCACGCTCGGCGAGCCCCAGCAAACCACTCCCCCCCTCCCCCGCGTCACAGTCGCCGTCACTTTCGTTGCCGTTGCCCCGCCCGTCGTCGACGACCTCGACCGCGGTGTCGAGGAGGCCGGCGGTCACGCGGACCGAGCAGCGCCGTGCGCCGCTGTGGCGGATGACGTTGGTCGCACCCTCCCGGACCGCCCAGGCGAGCACCGCCTCGACCTCGGGTGCGACCGGCGTCCCCGGGGACTGCACGTCGGAGTCGATGCCGGCGGCGGTCAGCGCCACCCGCGCGCCTGCGAGCTCGCGCTCGAGCGTCGGTCGCCGGTAGCCGCTGACCGCGTCACGAACCTCGCTCAGCGCCTGGCGCGCGACCAGCTCCACCTCCCGGACCTCGACCGCGGCGTCGTCGGGCCGCTCGGCCATCAGCTTGCCGGCCAGCTCGGCCTTGAGCGCGATCACCGACAGGCTGTGGCCGAGCAAGTCGTGCAGGTCACGGGCGAAGCGCGCGCGCTCCTGAGCCACCGCCACATCGGCGAGCTCGGCCCGCGCCTCGTTGAGCTCGTCGTTGCGGGCCCGCAGGTCGCGCAGCAGAACCATCAGCAGCCCGACGCCGATCGTGCTCGCGCCGTAGCCGACGCCCTCCCCTGCCGCTCCGCCGCCGGCCACGCAGGCGCCGCCGGCCACCAGCGTGAGCACGACGATCGCCAGAAAGCCGGTGTCGGCCGGCCACAGCAGGGCCACGCAGGCCGCGCAGTAGGAGAAGAGAAAGCCCCAGCCGGGACGGTCGCCGATCGTCAGCGCCAGGGCGAGCGCGATCAGAACCCCGCACAGGGTCAGCGCGAGCGAGCGCCGACGCGCTCCGAACGCCGTCAGCACCAGCCACACGTAGCTGGCCACGAACAGTGTCGCCGCCGTGATCGTGAGGACCTTGTCCAGAACCGACCCCTTGTTGGTGACCGCGTTGACCAGCGGGAAGACGATGAACGCCAGCCAGATCAGCGCGGCGAGCGTGCTGCGCCGGCCAGGACGCGGGCCGGCCATCCACCCGCCGCGCCGGGCAGCCATCATCCGGTCCAGCACGCTGTCGCCGGCCCGGGCCGCGGTGCTCCGCGCGTCGACTGCGTCGGTCATGCCACCTCGCCCTGGGGGCTGCGCAGGAAGCGCAGCATCAGGACCACGCCGACCACCGTCCAGATCGTCAGCGTCCGCAGGTCGGTGGCGTTGAAGCCGGCGCCGCCGTGGCGGGGATCGAACGCGTACTGCAAGCCATCGGCCAGCGCCTTGATCGGGAACACGCCGGCGATGTCCTTGAGGAGCGCGGGCAGCGAGTCGGCCGGGAAGAAGATGTTCGAGATGAAGGTCAGTGGCAGCACGGCCAGGTTGACCACGACGGGCCCGGCTTCGGCGTTGGGGATAAAGCGGGTGACGCCGATCCCGATCGCCGTGAACGCGGCCGTCCCCAGCAGCAGAGTCACGACCAGCCCGGGCAGCGCGCCGAGCCGGAAGCTCAGCCCCCAGACCGAGGCCCCGAGACCGATCACCACCACCGTCATCGCCGCCATGATCACGAACGTCGACCCGATCCGCGCGGCGGCATAGGCCCACCGGGGCAGCGGCGTGCCCTGCATTCGCTTGAGCACGCCCTCATCGCGCAGGATCGCGGTGCTGATCGCCAGGTTGACGAAGGTGGTCGCGATCACGCCGTAGGCGAGGATGCCGGGCACGAAGAAGTCGTCGTAGGGGATTCCACCCCGGCTGGAGATGTGCTGGCCTTTGTCGAGGCTGGCGAAGATGACCAGGAACATGATCGGGAAAGCGAAGGTGAAGATGCCCCGCCCGCGGTTGCGCCAGTAGGCGCGCTGCTCGTAGCGGATCTGCCATCCGACGAGGCCGAGGTCGCGCCTCAGGGTCGACCGGGGGATGCGTGATGCGATCGTGCTCATGCTGTGATCTCCTGACTTGCCTGCTTCTCCTCCGTGGCGCCGGCTGAGTGCGCCGACCCGGTGAGCTCGAGATAGATGTCCTCCAGTGATGGCTGGGTGACCGAGAAGTGCCCCAGCTTGACGCCACGCTCAAGCGCCCACCCGGTCAGCTCGTGCACGGCCCGCACCGGCTCACGGGTCTCCAGGACGATCCGGTCACCCTGCACCGAGCGGCGCTCCACCGGCAGCGCCGGCAGGTCACCCGGTGCGACCACGGTCGGCAGCGAGAAGCGGATCTCCGCCGGGCGCGCGTCCCGGCCCCCGAGCTCGTCGGGCCGCCCCAGCGCGATGATCTCACCGTCGCGCATGACCGCCACGCGGTCGGCGAGGTGCTGGGCCTCGTCCATGAAGTGGGTGGTGAGAAATACGGTCTTGCCCAGCGAGCACAGCGAGCGGATCGTCTCCCAGGCATGGCGGCGGGCGGCGGGATCAAAGCCGGTGGTCGGCTCGTCCAGGAAGATCAGCTCGGGCTCGCCGACGAGCGCGAGCGCCAGGTCGAGCCGCCGCCGCTGGCCGCCCGACAGGGCCTTGGCGCGCACGTCGCGCTTCTCGGTGAGCTCCACGAGCGCGAGCACCTCGTCGACTCCGCGGCGGCGGACGTGGTAGCGCCCGTACATCTCCACCAGTTCGGCGACGGTGAGATCGCTCTGCACCCCGCACTGCTGCAGCACGATGCCGACCTGCTCACGCAGCTCGCGAGGGCCGGTGGCCGGGTCGAGCCCGAGCACGTTGATCTCGCCGCCGCTGCGGGTGCGGTAGCCCTCGAGGATCTCGACGATCGTCGTCTTGCCCGCCCCGTTGGGGCCCAGCAGGCAGAACACCTCGCCTCGCGCGACCTCGAAGCTGACCCCGCGGACGGCCTGCACCGTGCCGTAGCTCCGGCGCAGGTCGCGCACTTCGATCGCTGGGCCCAGGTCTGTCATGCGTGAGTTTTCCATGTCGCCAGCGTAGGCTGGCAACAGGCGTCGCGTAAGTGGCGCGCGACCGAAATCGGGGGTGACTTAAGTCATGCGTTCCACTGCTCGATGACCCGCGTCTCGCGCTCCCAGCCCAACCGTCCGATACCGGCGGCCGCAAGCCGGAAGCGAGCGCCCGCGGCGGGCTCCATGACCAACCAGCGCGCGGTGAGGACGCGCAGGCTGTGCCCGTGGGCGAAGGCAAGTCCTGGCCCGTCGGCGGTCGCGAACCGCTCAAGCACCCGGTCCGCGCGAGCGCCGACCTCCGACGGGAGCTCGCCACCCGGACACCCGTCACGCCACAGGTCCCAGTCAGGGTCGCGCTCGCGAATCTGCGGGGTGGTCAGGCCGTCGTAGTCGCCGTAATCCCATTCGACGAGGTCCGCACAGAGCTGAGCGACCCGCCCGAATCCGGCCAGCTCGCAGGTCTCCCGAGCGCGGATCAGCGGACTGCAGAGCACGAGCGCGTAGTCCTCGGCGGCCAGTCGCGGGGCCAGCGACGCGGCGTCCTCGCGCCCTGCCTCGGTGAGGGGGATGTCGGTCGTGCCGGTGTGCCGCCCGGCGGCGCTCCATTCCGTCTCACCGTGGCGCACCACGACGAGCGGGTCACCCTCAGTCACTAGAGCCGACCGACGTCGCCACCGGTGCGCTCGATCTCGTCGATCTTGGCCCGGCGCCGTACGTGACGTTCCTCGTCGGAGACCACCGCGCCGAGAAACGCGGTGACGATCTCGGCCGCGACCTCGACGCCGATCACGCGGCCGCCGAGGCAGAGCACGTTGACATCGTCGTGCTCGACGGCCTGGTGCGCGGTGTAGGTGTCATGGATCGTCGCCGCGCGAATCCCGATGATCTTGCCCGCCGCCACCGACACCCCGGCGCCCGAGCCGCAGACGATGATGCCGCGCTGCGCTGCCCCGGCTACGATCGCCTGCCCAACCTCCAGGGCCTTATCGGGATAGTCGATCGGCGTCCCGTTGTCGGTGCCGAGATCGAGCACCTCATGACCGAGCATCTCGATGTGCGGCAGCAGCCGGTCACGAAGCGGGAAGCCGGCGTGGTCAAAGCCGCAAGCGACGATCATGGCGCGACCTCCGTGGGGGCGGGAGCCGGCGCGTCGGCCAGCTCGTGGACGGCGAGCAGCGCGGCGCCGAGGACCCCGGCCCGCACCCCGTGCCGAGCGACGCGGATCAGCGTCCGCCGGCCCAGCCCGGGAACCACGAAGCCGGCCGCGACCTCGCGGGCAGGGCCCAGCAGCAGCTCGCCGGCGCGGGCGGCACCCCCACCGATCACCACCTCCTCGGGGTCGAAGGTGTTGATCGCGTTGGCGATCCCGATGCCCATCCGCTGCGCCCACCAGCGCACCGTCCGGGCGGCGAGCTCGTCGCCCTCGTGGGCGGCGTCGACCGCCTGGACCCCGGTCACCGGCTTGCCAGCGGCCAGCAGCTTGCCGAGCTTGGAGTCCGGATGGGCGGTCGCGCACTGCTCGGCGAGCGCGTCCAGGGCGTGACCGGCCGCCTCGCGCTCGAGCGAGCCCGCCTGAGGGAAGCGGGTCGGCGCCGGTGCGCCGGCCCCATCCCGCAGGTCGGCGGCGATCAGGGTGTGGCCGAGTTCGCCTGCGCCCCCGGTGGCGCCTCGGTAGATACGACCGCCGAGCACGAAGCCGCCGCCGATCCCGGTTCCAATGGTGAGCATCACGAGGTGGCGGGCGACCATCCGCAGGTCCTCGTCGTGAGCCTCGGCTAGCGCCGCCACGGTGGCGTCGTTGTCCACAAACACGGACACCCCGAGCTTCCCTGAGAGCACGTCGCGAAGCGGCACATCGGCGAGCGGAATGTTGACCGAGGAGACCACGCGACCGGACGGAAAGTCCACAACCGAGGGAACGCCGATGCCCACCCCGTCGAGCCTGTCACCGCGCATTGACTGGACCATCTCGGCCACCTGATCGAGCAGGGCCTCGGAGTCCGAGCGCACGGTTGGCTTGATCTCGGAGATCGACAGTCGGGTGCCGCTGAGGCGGGCGACCGCGACCTTCGTCCCGCCGAGGTCGACCCCGATGACCTCGCGGGTCACTGTGCCGCTCCCGGCGGGTCCAGACCGGCCGCCGCACCCGGGTCGATCAACACGGTCAGCAGTTTGGTCGCCGGCGCGAGCATCGAGGCGGGAACGTGCGGGCTGGCCTCGGCGCCGTCACCGAACGCCTCGGCGATCGCGGCGGCCTTACCGCGGCCCTCGGCCAGCACGACGACGTGGCGAGCACCGGCGAGCGCCGGCAGGGTGAGCGAGACGCGGGGGACGAACGGCTCCAGGCCCGCTTCGGGCACCCCGACGGCGAGCCGGTTGCGGACCGACAGCGATGACTGCCCGGGAAACAGGGACGCCGTGTGGCCGTCGGGCCCGATACCGAGCAGCACGAGGTCGAATTGCGGCGGACCCGCGGCGCGCAACCGCTGTTCGTAGTCATCGGCGGCCGCATCGGGTCCGAGCTCGCCATGGATGCGCTCGACATGGACCGGGGTCTTACCCGCGAGCGGCTCGACCAGCGCGCCCTGGATCATCTTGGAGTTGGCTCGGTCGTCGTCGGGTTCCACGCAACGCTCATCGCCAATCCAGAACGTCGTCTGCGTGAGGTCGAGCCCGACCGAGGAGACGGCGTGGACAAAGTGCTCGTAAGCCGCACGTGGTGTCGAGCCGCCGGCCAGCACGATGTTGCCGCCACGGGTCGCCGCGCCAACCATCAGGGCCGCGCAGGCGCGCGCGGGATGCTCGACGACCTCGAACTTCACGCTCATCGTGGACAGAGCTCACGGGCGGCCCGCAGGGCCGGGTCGTAGGTCGGATCGCGCAGCAGCGCCTGGCGCACGCCCTCGCCGAGGATTCCGCCCTCGCCGCGCGAGGCGCCGAGGATCTTCCACCGCCGCTCCTCGCCGTCGGGCGTCACCTCCCGCGCGTCCAGTCCGCCCGCCCCGCGCTGCAGCGACAGCTCCGGACCGTCCTCGCAGATCACCGTGACGCCGCCCAGGCCGGGGGCGCGCTGGGGCTGGGCTCGCAGCCGTACGGTCACCGAGCCACCGTCACGCGCGACGGCTCCGGCGAGGTCACCGTCGGCGCGCTGGTCGACCGGAGTCTGCTCCCAGTGCAACCGAGAGGCCAACCAGCCGGCCAGCAGGAGCGCGCTGGCGGTCGAGCTCTCCTGGTGGAGGACCTCGAGCTCGCGCACCCGGGACAGATATTGCTGGCGGTCGCGCAGGTCAAAGCTCGCCGCCAGCCGCTCGCGCCACGGAGTGGTCCGCAGCCACGCCAGATCGACGACGTAGACGTCCGCGCACAGGCCGGCGGCGCGCGCAAAGGCCTCGGCCGGATCAGGCTGGTCATCGGAGTCGAGCAGCAGCACGTCGATCAGCGGCAGTAGCCGTCGCACGGCGTCGTCGTACCCGTGCGGGGACCAGACGACGGTCGGCATCTCGGACGCGAGCACCGGATCGACGATCGTCTGCAGCGCGTGAAGGTGGCCCGGCCCGAGGTCGATCTCGACCAGCTCGCGGATCACACCGAGCTTGCCCGGACCGGGGTCCTCGAAGGTGACCGTCGCGGTGGCGTCAAGGGTGGTCCGACCGGTCTCGATCACGCAGACGACGGTGCGCGACGCGTGGTAGCGACCGACCCGATCCAGGCGGTTGGAGATCTCCCCTTTCCAGTCGCGGTCGAGGATGACCACGAGGTTGAGCACGCGGGCCGGGGCGAGGTGCTCGGACTCGGCGTGACGGCGGCGCAGCAGATCGCGCAGCGCGGCCTCGATCGCGTCCGGATTGGTGTCCTGCGCTGACCAGACGTCCTCACTCACAGACGCCTCCAGACCTCGCCCGGCGCCAGCAACGAGTCGGCTTCGACCGGACCCGCCGTGCCAGACTCATACTGCGGCACGGGGCTGGTGGTGTCGGCCTCCCAGGCGGCGAGGATTGGATCGATGATCCCCCACAGCGACTCAATCTCGTCGTTGCGGGTGAACAGCGTGGCGTCGCCGTGCATCGCATCGAGGATCAGCCGCTCGTAGGCTTCCGGAGACTCCGACAGGAACGAGGTTCCGTAGCGAAACTCCATGTTGACCGGGCGGATCCGCATCCGCGATCCGGGGATCTTGGCCCCGATCGAGACCGACACGCCCTCGTCGGGCTGCAGCGTGAAGACGATCTGATTGGCCTGGATCCCGACCGAGCCCGAGGTCTGAAAGGCGATGTGCGGGACCGGCTTGAGCACAACGGCGATCTCGGTCAGCTTGCGGGCCAGGTGTTTGCCCGTCCGCAGGTAGAACGGGACGCCCGCCCAGCGCCAGTTGGAGACGTGTAGGCGCAGCGCGGCGTAGGTCGGGGTCCGCGAGGCTTCCGCGACGCCGTTCTCGTCCAGGTAGGCGGGGACCTTGTTGCCGCCCACGACGCCGGCCGCGTACTGGGCGCGGACCGCCATCTCACCGACGTCCTGCACCGCGGGCGGGACGATCGCCTCGAGCACCTTGAGCTTCTCGTCGCGCAACCGGTCGGCGTTGAACGCGGTCGGTGGCTCCATCGCCAGCAGGGCGAGCAACTGCAGCATGTGGTTCTGGACGAGGTCGCGCAGCGCGCCGGCTCCCTCGTAGTAGCCGGCGCGGCCGCCGATCCCGATGTCCTCGGCCGCAGTGATCTGAACGTGATCGATGAAGTTGCGGTTCCAGACCGGCTCGAACAGGCCATTGGCGAAGCGCAGCGCCATCAGGTTCTGGACGGTCTCCTTG
>JALYTU010000676.1 GCA_030854125.1 Actinomycetota bacterium
GTGCCGAGCGGCGAGGGTCGCAGCAAGCCGGGCTCCAAGCCGGCGCCCAAGCCGCGAAAGCTCAGTCCGGCCGAGCGCCGGCGACGCAAGCGCGGCCGCGCCAAGCCCTGACCGGCACGGCCGGTCGGGCCCGGGGGATAGGATGCCCGGGAGATGGCCGGAGCGGACTACATCATCGTCGGGGCCGGCTCAGCCGGCTGCGTGCTGGCCAACCGGCTGAGCGAGGACCCCTCGGTTCGGGTCACCGTGGTCGAGGCCGGCGGCCGCGACCGCAGCCCGAACATCAAGATCCCGGCCGCGTTCCCCAACCAGTTTCACTCAAAGCTCGACTGGGACTACTTGACCGAGCCTGAGCCGGGCTGTCACGGCCGCCGGCTCTACATCCCGCGCGGCAAGTCCCTGGGTGGGTCGAGCTCGATGAACGCGATGCTCTACGTGCGCGGACGCCCGCTCGACTACGACCTGTGGGTCAAGGCCGGCGCCAAGGGTTGGGGCTGGGACGACGTGCTGCCCTACTTCCTGCGCTCTGAGGACAACTCTCGCGGGGCGTCGGAGTTCCACGCCGCCGGCGGCCCGCTGCGCGTCTCCGATCAGCGCTCCCCCCGCGCCTATGACAGGACGATCCTCGATGCCTGCCAGGCCGCTGGGATCCCCTACACGGCCGACTACAACGGACCCGAGCAGGACGGGGTGTCGATGTTCCAGGTGACCCAACGCAATGGGCGCCGCTGGAGCGCGGCGGACGGATATCTGCGACCGGCGATGGACCGCGACAACCTCGAGGTGCTGACCCGGGCCACGGTCCTCGGGCTCGAGTTCCAGGGCAGCCGCGTGACCGGCGTGCGGCTCGGCGACCGGCGCGGGCGCACGCTGCACGCCGAACGCGAGGTGATCCTCTGCGCGGGGGCGATCAACACTCCTCAGCTGCTGATGCTGTCCGGGATCGGTCGGCCCGACGAGCTGCGCGCGCTCGGCATCGAGTTCCACCACGAGCTGGCCGGGGTGGGCCGCAACCTCCAGGACCACCCCTTTCTGACCATGCTGTGGGAGCTCAACGGCGGCGACACGATGTACGGCGCCGAGAAGCCGCCGCATCTGCTCGAATGGGCCCTGCGGCGCTCGGGCAAGCTCAGCTCGCCGGCCGCGGAGGTGGCCGCCTTCGTCCGCACCCGGGCGGGCCTCCCCGCCGCCGACATCCAGTTTCACATGGGCGCCCTGTACTTCGACGACCACGGCGCCACCGAGCACGACGCGCCGGCGGCGACGATCGCCCCGACGCTGGTCGCGCCCGCCTCGCGCGGCGAGGTGACGCTGCGCTCGTCCGACCCCGGCGACAAGCCCAGGATTCTCACCAACTCGCTGACCGAGCCCGAGGACGTCGCCTCGATGGTCGCCGGGATGGAGCTGGCCCGGGAGATCGCCGCCTGCGAGCCGATGCGCTCGACGGTCACCCGCGAACTGAAGCCCGGCTCGGGTGTCAGCGGCCGTGACGAGCTCGAGTCGGCCCTGCGCGACCGCGTCGAGCTGATCTACCACCCGGTCGGGACCTGCCGGATGGGCTCCGACGACGAGGCCGTCGTCGACCCCGAGCTGCGCGTGCGCGGTCTGGAAGGTCTGCGGGTCGTCGACGCGTCGGTGATGCCGATCATCCCCGGCGGGAACACCAACGCGCCGGTGATCATGGTCGCCGAGCGAGCGGCCGACGTGATCCGCGGGCGCGTGCCGGTCTCGGCCTGACGCGTCAAGCAGATCGCCGATGAAGGGCCGCGGTCACGCCGAGCGCAGCGCCCTCCGCGCGCGCAGGACCTGGCGTTCGATCGTGCGCAGGCTCGCCCCTTCGCAGCTGGCCATCTCCTCGTAGCTGAACCCGAGACCCTGCAGCCAGATCAGGCGCTGCTGACGGCGGTTGAGCGCCCCGAGCGCGGACAGCCGGCTGCGCAGGTCGGTGATCGCCTCGGGCCCGGGCGACGGGCTGGCCACCGGACCGGCCTCGGTGAGGACCTCGAGCGGCAGCTCGCGCTCGGCGCGGCGGACCAGATGCAGGGCCTCACGGGTGGCGGTGGTGACCAGCCACGGCAGCACCGCCCGCGGGGCGAGATCGCCCCCACGCCGGGTGAGCCGCAGCCACGCCGTCTGGCACGCGTCCTCGATCAACGCCTGTGGAGCGCGGACGTTGAAGGCGACGATCCCTCGCAGTGTGCGGTCGAGATCTCCACAGGCCTGATCGAGACCAACCGCGGGTCGCCGGGCGATAGGCCGAGCTGCAGACATTCTCAAGTCCTCTCTAATTGAGACAGATCAATGACGTTTGAATCTAACAGAGCCGACGCAAGTTGGTAGGCTCAGCCAAGTTCAGTTGGTTCAATTAGATTGGAGCGTGACGGATGGTGGCTCAGTTGGCAGCCGTGATCTCCGCAGTCACCGCGCACCCGGACCTGCGCGGGCTGCCGGGCAGCAACGTTCTGCAGCAGTTGGTCAACGG
>JALYTU010000677.1 GCA_030854125.1 Actinomycetota bacterium
ACGAGATCGTTGCGGTGATCGAGCAGCAGCCCGATCTCCATCGCCTGCTCGTTTAGACCGAAGTTCCCCCTGTAGTTAGGCGGTGGGGGGCCGGAATCCCCGTGGTTGTGGGGATTCCGGCTTTTTGTTGTCATCGTGTGTACCCACTACTAGTCGGTACCGTTTTGCGGTATTGTCTAGTCATGGGGCGTCCGGCTCGGCAAAGTGGTGCGATGCATGTGAGCACGACTAAGCGACGGTCGGGGGATCGTGAGTACACCGCGACGTTGCTGCGGCGTTCCTACCGCCAGGACGGGAAGGTCAAGAAGGAAACGCTCGCGAACCTCTCGCATCTCCCGGCGGACGCGATCGACGCGATCCGGCGGGTACTGGCCGGCGAGACGCTGATGGGTGTCGCGGACGCGTTTGTGATCGAGCGGTCCCTCCCGGCTGGGCATGTGAACGCGGCGCTGGCGATGGCCGGCCGGCTGGGGCTCGCGAAGGTGCTGGACCGTTCTTCGTGTCGGGAGCGGGATCTGTGCCTGGCGATGATCGTGGGCAGGGTGATCTGTCCCGGTTCAAAGCTCGGGATGGTCCGTACGCTCGGTCAGTCGACGCTCGCCAGTGAGCTGGGGGTGGACGGCGCGGATGAGGATGACTTGTATGCGGCGATGGATTGGCTTTGCGAGCGTCAGGACCGGATCGAGGATCGACTCGCTGCGCGTCATCTCAGCGACGGGGAGATGGTGCTCTATGACGTGTCCTCGAGTTACTTTGAGGGGCGGTCGTGCCCGTTGGCGAAACGGGGGTACTCCCGCGACGGCAAGCCGGGGCTTTTGCAGATCATCTACGGGCTGTTGTGCGACCGTGATGGGCGGCCGGTCGCGGTTGAGGTGTTCACCGGCGAGTGCCACGACGACAAGACGCTCCCATCCCAGATCATGAAGCTCAAGGATCGGTTCGGTCTCTCACGGGTCGTGGTGGTCGCCGATCGCGGGATGGTCACCAAGGCCAACATCGAGCTGCTCTCAGACACCGACGGGGTGGAGTGGATCACGGCGCTCAAAGCGCCGACGATCAAGAAACTCGCCCGGTCCGGGGTGTTTCAGCCGTCGTTGTTTGACGAGCAGAACCTCGGGGAGATCACCGCCCCCGACGAGTTTCCCGGCGAGCGGCTGATCGTGTGCCGCAACCCGCTCATCGGCGCGCAGCGCGCGCGCAAGCGCTCAGAGCTGTTGGCCGCGACCGAGACCGACCTTGAGCTGCTCAAGGCTCGCGTGGACCGCGCCACGTTGTCCGGTGGCGAGCAGATCGGCTTGGCGGTCGGTCCCGCGCTGAAGCGCTACCGGATGAAAAAGCACTTCCAGATCGCGATCACTGACACCACGTTCACCTACACCCGCAACGCCGACACGATCAACGCGGAGGCGGCCCTGGACGGGTTCTACATCCTGCCGACCAGTCTCACCGAGACTGACCTGCCGGCCGGGGATGTCGTGCGCGCCTACAAGAACCTCGAACAGGCCGAAACGGCGTTCGGATCGATCAAGGGCCCCGATCTGCAGATCCGCCCGATCCATCACCACCTCGCCGACCGCGTCCGCGCGCACGTGCTGATCTGCATGCTCGCCTACTACCTCACCTGGCATCTCAAAGCCGCGTGGAAACCCCTGCTGTTCACCGACGAGCAGCGGCCGAGCAGCCCCGATCCCGTCGCCAAAGCCGTCCGCCCCACCAGCGCGCAGCAGAAAGCGCAAACGAAACGCACCAGCACCGGGCAGCCCACGCACAGCTACCGCACGCTCCTCGCCGAGCTCGCCACCCAGACCCAGAACACCACCCGCCTGCACGGCCACACCACCACCTTTGAGAAGCTCACCCAGCCAACCCCGCTGCAAGCCCACGCGCTCGACCTCACCGCGCACGCCCCCGTCGTGGCCGATCGGTAGACACGACCCGAACACCCCAAACAGCCCCAAACGCCAGCAAATCCGCCGGATTCGGCTACCTCACACGGGGGAACTTCGGTTTAGATACGCGACGGAGACCTCCTCGACACCGTCCTTGACGACCGCGCGCGCGATCGCGAGCGCGTCGATCTGATCAGACTTCCCCGGCTGGCGCTCCCCTTTTGCGCGACTCGCCCATCCGGTGCGGCGCCACACCAACGACCCGCTCCCCGGCCGCCAGCAGCGCCCGCTCAAACCGCCGGGAGACGTGCCGGCAGTCCTCGATCGCCCACACCCGCTCTTCGTCTAGGCCGCGAGCCCAACCGACCGCGGCGAGATGCCCAGCCTCATCAGCCTTGATCTCCCGCTGCCCCCGGACTCGGCCGGTTGCCTCGTCCACCGCGGCGAGGGCGTGCTCGCCCTTGTGCGTGTCCGTCCCGATCACGATCATATGCACCGTCCCTTCGTTTGATTGACCTGCGACGAAGCGGATCTCCGGCGGACAACCGTCACTCGGGGCGAATGCCACGCTCCTATCAAGTCACGCCGGAG
>JALYTU010000077.1 GCA_030854125.1 Actinomycetota bacterium
GGGCTGCTGTTCACCGCCGAGGCGGCCCGCGAACGCGACGAGAACCGCCTGATCGTGCGCAGCCGCTACCGCCAGCCGTTCGGGACCTTCGCGGGCGAGTTGGCTGCTGGGGTGCGGCTGGCCCACGGGCTCGGGGTCATGGAGGAGCACGACGTCCACTGGTAGCCCCGGCGACCTACTGGGCCTCCTCTAGCGCGCCATCGCAGCCAGACCGCGGACCAGCACCTCCAGCCCGAACTCGAAGCGCTCGTTGTTGTCACCCTCGGTGAGCAACCCCGCGAGCGCCACGAGGTGCGGGAAGCGGTCTCCGGGCAGGTTCTGGAAGTAGCTGCGCATCGACCCGACGAACGCGTCGAAGTCGGCCTCGGTGGCGCCCTCAAAGCTGTACAGGCTCTCCTCATAGGCGATCGCCATCGCGTAGAGCGGCAGGAGATCGCAGGCAAAGGCGATCACCCGGTCGGGCAGGCCCCCGGCGCGCAGCACGCCGATCATCGTCTCTGAGCCTCGCAGCGCGTTTTCGCCCAACGGAATCCGGGCGAACGACGCGCGGGCGAGATCGCCGTGCCGCCCGAACACCGCCCGCATCTCGCGCATCGCCTGCTTGACCTGCTCCTGCCAGCGCTCCGGGTCGGGCCGGATGTCAAAGTCGCACTCCCCGATCACCCGCTCGATCACGAGCTCGAGCAGGTCCTCCTTGTGGGCCACGTGCGCGTACAGCGACGCTTGACCGGTGCCGAGCGTGTGGGCGACAGTCCGCATCGTCAGCGCGTCCAGGCCCTCGGCGTCGATGATCTTCAGCGCGGCGTCGACGATCACCTCGCGCGAGAGCGTCCGGGGGCGCGTTGCGCGGCGCGCCGGACTGGGCCGGGTCGGCATCCGCGGGCGGGGCGGGAGATCGGGGGTGCTCACCGGCTGCTCACCGCGCACCAGCGTACTCGACCGGCTTGACACGAACGCCGTTCGTATGGAACACTGTTCGTGAATTAGAACACTGTTCGTACATGTTCGTCGCCGAGGAGGATCCGTGGTCACCCCCCATCCCAAACGCTGGCTGATTCTGCTCGTGGTTCTCACCGCCGAGTGCATGGACCTGCTCGACGGCACGGTCGTCAACGTCGCCGCGCCGACCATCAACCACGATCTGCACACCTCTTCGACGGCCCTGCAGTGGATCGTCGGCGGCTACGCGCTCGCGCTCGCCGTCGGCCTGGTCACCGGCGGACGGCTCGGGGATCTCGCCGGGCGCCGCCGAATGTTCCTGCTCGGCGCCGTCGGCTTCACCCTCGCCTCGGTCGCCTGCGGCCTGGCCCCGAGCACCGGCATGCTGATCGCCGCGCGCCTGGTCCAGGGTCTCGCCGGCGCGATGATGATCCCCCAGGGTCTGGGCATCCTGCGCGAGGTCTTCCCGGCCCAGGAGCTACCCAAGGCGTTCGGGATCTTCGGCCCGGTCATGGGCTCGGCGGCGATGATCGGGCCGATCCTCGGCGGCGGGCTGATCGCGCTGAACCTGCTGCACTCGGGCTGGCGGCTGGTGTTCTTGATCAACCTGCCGGTCGGGCTGCTGGCTATCGCCGGCGCCGCGCTGCTGGTGCCCGCCACCCACGAACGCCACGCCGACTCGCTCGATCTCGGCGGTGCGCTGCTGACCGCGCTCGGCGCCGTCGCGATCGTCTACCCGCTGATCCAGGGACGCCAGCTCGGCTGGCCGGCGTGGTGCTATGCGGCGATCGCCGGGGGGGTGGCGCTGTTCGGGGTCCTCGGTTTTCACCTGCGCCGCCGCCGGCGTCAGGGGCGAACCCCGCTGCTCGAGGCCAGCATCTTCACTCACCGTGGCTACTCGGCCGGCGCGCTCGTGCTGCTCCTGTACTTCGGCGGCATGATCGGCTCGATGCTGGCCATCACCCTCTATCTCCAGCTCGGCGAGGGCTTCAGCGCGATCCACGCCGGAATCACGCTCGCACCGTTCGCCCTCGGAACGGCGATCACCGCACCGATCGCCGGCCAGCGGATGGCGAGCGGATCGGCCCGAGGGCTGATCCAGACCGGCTGCGTGATCTCAATGGCGGGCTACCTCGCGATCGCGGTCATCCTCACCGACACCGCGCGCGTGTCCACCTGGGGACTGCTCGGGCCGCTGCTCGTCGTCGGACTCGGAATGGGGCTGTTCATCGTGCCCGTCTTTGACACGGTCATCGCCGCGGTCACCGACGCCGAGATGGGCTCGGCCTCCGGCGTGCTCAACGCGGTCCAGCAGCTCGGGGGGGCGATCGGCGTCGCCGTGCTGGGGACGATCTTCTTCTCGGTGCTCGGCCACGAGGGATTCGCAGCCGCACTGCGGGACACGATCTGGTGGCAGATCGGGGCGATGGCCTTGCTGCTCGCGCTGACCCCACTGCTGCCGCGCCGGGCGCGGCCGACTGAGGCGCCAGCCCCAGCCGGCGCAAACGGCGCGGGCTCAGTCCACGGGGCCGCGCTCGCCACTGACCCGGCGTAGCTCGGCGAGCAACAGCTTGGAGTGCATCGCGCCGATCAGCTCACGCAGCGGCTCAACGCCGGAGCTGATGATCTCGACCGCCCGTTCGACCTCGACCTCTCGGGCCAGCCGGGCGAGCAGCACACCGACCTCGTCGGCGACCAGCGGCATCAGCGCCTCGCGGTAGCGCAGCGTGTCGTAGACGGTGAAGCCGATCGCCTCCTCATAACCACCGGCGCGAAAACGCGAGATGGCCGCGATGATCGCGACGTCGTCGGCGTCGTAGCCGCGGCGGTTGGGGCTCAGGACCCCGATCTCCTCCAGCCGGGCGAGCACGTTGCGCGGCACGTGATACGTCTCTCCGACCGAGCTGCGCGACACCCGCCCGCTCTCCCCGGCCTCGATCGCCCGCTCGAGGATGCGGTCCTCGAGCTCGATCACCCGCGCCATCCGCTCGGGATCGTCTGCCATCACCTCGCGGATCACCCGCAGCGGCATGAAGCGCTCCTCCTGCAGGCGCTTGATCAGGGCGATCCGGTCGACGAACTGCTCCGGGTAGTAGGCCATGTTGCGGCTCGTGCGCAGCACGTCGTCCTCGGTCCCGAGCAGCCCCTCGCGCAGATAGTGCTTGATCGTGCCCGTGCTCACTCCCGAGCGCTGGGCCAGCTCGGCCATCTTCAGTCGCCCTGCGATCTGAGGACTGCCGGCCATCAGCTCAGAAACGAGCCGCGTACGGCATCGCCGGCCCCGGCGATCGCGCCGGTGCTGTGCAGCTGCGCGATCGCGGCCGCGTCATAGCCGGCGGCGGCGAGGATCTCGTCGGTGTGCTCGCCGAGCTCGGGACCGGGGGCACGGCCGGTGTCGCCGGGCGTACGGCTGAACTTGATCGGCACGCCGAGCTGGCGCACGGGCTCGGCAACCCCTGGCTGGTCGATCGCCACCACCATTTCCCGCGCGCGCACGAGCTCTGAGTCGAGCACCTCGTCGAGCTCGAGCACCGGCTCCAGGCAGCAGTCGTGCTCGGAGGCGAAGGCGCGCCACTGCTCGCGTGTGCGCTGCGCGAAGATCTTCTGCACCGCGGCGTGGGTCGCCGAGCCGGGCGGATCGAACTGTCCTTCAATCAGCTCGGACCGCTCCACCCCCTCACACCAGGCCGACCAGAACTTCGGCTCCAGCGCGCCGAGCGTCACCCACCCGTCGGCGCACTCATAAGGCCGGTAGCAGACAAAGCGACCGGCCAGTGACAGCTCGCCGCGCCGGGCGCCGTGGCCCGAGTGCAGCGCCTCGCCGGCGACCATCGCCAGCCAGGACAGTGCCCCGTCGAACATCGAGCAGTCGACCAGCTGGCCCTCCCCGGAGCGGTCGCGCTCGCGCAGCGCCACCATGATCCCGACCGCCGCCATCAGCGAGCCGCCGCCGATGTCAGCGATCTGCGCCGCGGCCTGCACCGGGGGGCCGCCGGGGTCGCCGGTCAGGCCGAGGATCCCGTTCAGGCCGAGGTAGTTCATGTCGTGCCCGGAGCGGTCGCGGTTGGGACCGTCCTGGCCATACCCGGAGATCGCGCAGTAGACCAGGGCCGGGTTCTGCAGACGCAGCCGCTCATAGCCGACGCCGAGCCGGTCCAGCACTCCCGGGCGGAAGGACTCGAGCAGCACGTCGGCGTCGCGGACCAGGCGCAGCAGCACGGCCGTGCCCGCCTCGGATTTGAGGTTGATCCGAATCGAGCGCTTGTTGCGGTTCAGGGCCAGGAACAGCGCGCTGCGGGTCGTCTCCGGAGCGCCGTCGTAGTACGGGGGCGACCAGCGGACGTAGTCGCCCATCCCGGTGTCCTCGACCTTGATCACGTCGGCGCCGAAGTCGGCCAGCAGCAGCGAGCAGAACGGGCCCGGCAGCAGCCGCGAGAGATCGAGCACGCGCAGGCCGGTGAGCGGGAGGCTCATGCCGGGGCGGGGGACCCGGCCCTCGACCGCCCGATCCCGAGCAGGGTGCGCGCCTCCGCCACGGTCGCCGGCCGCCGGCCGCAGTCCTGCGCGAGCTGGCGTGCCTTGGCGATCAGCTCGCCGTTGGAGCGGGCCATGGTCCCGTCGGGCAGGTAGAAGTTGTCCTCCAGCCCGACCCGGATCGAGCCCCCGAGGGTCAGCGCGGCGGCGACCATCGTCCACTGGCTGCGGCCGATCCCAATGACTCCCCAGTGGTGGCTGACCCCGTTGACCGGGGCCGGCATGTTGTCGGCCATCGCGGCCAGGTTGCGCGCCGTGGCGGGCACGCCGCCGACGACGCCCATCACGAAATCGGCGTGCAGCGGTGCGTCGAGCAGGCCCATGTCCACCAGCGGGTCCAGCGAGGCGACGTGCCCGATGTCGAAGCATTCGTGCTCGGGCTTGATGCCCAGCCGGCGCATCTCGCGCAACAGTTCGATGATCTCCTCAAACGGGTTGGTGAACACGAACGAGAAGACGAAGTCCTTGCGCGAGGCCGAATACTTGGCGTAGTTCAGCGAGCCCATGTTCAGCGCCGCCACCTCGGGTCGGCAGGCCTCCAGGTAGGCGACCCGCTTCTCCACCGAGACCCCGACGGTGCCCGTCGAGAAGTTGATGATCGCAGCATCGCCGACCTCGGCGATGATCGCCTCACGGATGGCGGCGAAGTCCTCGATCTCGTAGCTCGGGGCGCCGTCGGCGCTGCGGGCGTGGATGTGGATGTGCACCCCGCCCTCGTCGACGATCCGTCGCGCCTCGGCCGCGTACTCGTGCGGCGTGTACGGGATCGCCGGGCACTGGTCGCGGTTGGCGATCGCGCCCGAGATCGAGCAGGTGATGACCGCGGGATCGGCGGTGCTCATACCGGCACCACGCCGGAGCGCTTGAACGGCCGCTCGACGGTCTTGCCCTCCGCCATCTCCAGCCCGCGGCAGATCGTCGCCCGTGTCTCGCGGGGATCGATCACGTCGTCGATCATGTCGTTACCCGCGGCGACATAGACGTCGATGATCTTGCGGAAGTTCTCGATCAGCTCCTGCTTCTTGGCCGCCGGGTCTTCGGCCTCCTCGACCTGCTTGCGGAAGATGATCTCGACCGCGCCCTCGGCCCCCATCACGCTGATCTCGGCGCTCGGCCAGGCGACGATCAGGTCGGGCTCATAGGCGCGGCCGCACATCACGTAGTAGCCGGCTCCGTAGGCCTTGCGCAGGATCACGGTGATCTTCGGGACCGTCGCGTTGGCGGTCGCGTAGAGCATCTTGGCGCCGTGCCGGATGATCCCCGCCTGCTCCACCTTGGTGCCGACCATGAAGCCGGGCACGTCCATCAGATAGATGAGCGGGATCCCGTAGGCGTTGCAGAGGTTGATGAAACGGGCCGCCTTGTCGGCGGAATCGTTGTCGAGGATGCCCCCGAGGTGCCTGGGCTGGTTGGCGACGATCCCGGCCGGCCGGCCGCCGAAGCGCGCCAGGCAGGTGATGATCGTCTTGGCGAACTGCGGCTTGAGATCGAAGTAGTCGCCGTCGTCGACGACCCGTCGGATCACCTCGTACATGTCATACGGCTTGCGGTTGGACTCGGGCAGCACATCGAGCAGCTCGTCGTCGCGGCGGTCGACCGGATCGGCGGTCTCGCGGACCGGCGGAGCCTGCAGGCAGTGCTGGGGGAAGTAGCTCAGGTAGGTCTTGATCGCTTCGACGCACTCGGGGTCGTCGGCCACCTCGAGGTCGCCCACGCCGGACTTGCGGCAGTGCACGCGCGAGCCGCCGAGCTCCTCCTGGGTGACGTCCTCGCCGACCGCGGCCCGCACCAGGTGCGGCCCGGCCAGCGCCATCGAACCGCGGCCCTTGACCATCGGCACAAAGTCGGCCAGCCCGGGGATGTACGCGGTGCCGGCGGCGCACGGTCCCATCAGCGCGGCCACCTGGGGGATCACGCCGGAGTTGACGACCTCCTCGCGGAACAGGTGCCCCGAGCCGGCGAACAGCGAGCCGACCGCCTCCTGGATGCGGGCTCCGGCCGAGTCCAGCAGCCAGACGAGCGGGATCCGCTTGGTCAGCGCCAGCTCACGCAGCCGCGTGACCTTCAGCTCACCGGTCATGCCCATCGAGCCCGCCATCACGGTGAAGTCATAGGCGACGACGGCGGTCAGGCGGCCGTTGACCTTGCCGTAACCGGTGATCACCCCGTCGGCCGGGGCGACCTTGCCGGCCATCGAGGCCTGTGAGAAATGCGGCCGCCCGTGGATGCCGAGCTCCACGAAGCTCCCGACATCGATCAGCAGGTCCAGGCGCTCGCGGGCGGTCAGCTTCTCGCGGGCGTGCTGGGCGGCGATCTTCTCCTCCCCACCGCCGAGTCTGATCTGCTCACGGCGCGCCCGGAGGTCCTCGACGAGCGGGCGCAGGAGGGAGCTGGAGGGGGTGTCGGTGGCCAAGTTCGGTGGGGATGTCGAGACAGTGCGCGGGCGGGCCGGGTGCCCTGCGCGAAGTGAGACGTTCTACTTCTCACTTTGTCACGGACGCCCGTCGTCCGTCAAGACGCTGCTTGCGCAGCCGAGGATCGGGTAGCCTCAGAACACGCTGGACTCATTCGCGTAGCGCCCTGCGCCGCCTGAGCTGGGTCCGTCCGTCCCTCATACGCTCGCAGCGACCAGGACCGTGGACCCAGAGCCGCCGTCAGTCGCGACGCTCGTCGAAGAACTCGCACTGGAGCCTCCCGTGTCCCGACCCGCCGGTCCTAACTACAAAGACATCCTCGCGCCGTATTCGCGCCCGCGTCTGAGCCGCAGCCTGCTCGACATCGCCACCGCGGTGGTGCCGTACCTCGCGCTCTCGGTGCTCGCCTACCGCCTGCTCGACGTCTCGGTGCTGCTGACGCTCGCGCTGGCCATCCCCGCCGCGGGCTTTCTGGTGCGGATCTTCATCCTCTTTCACGACTGCACCCACGGGTCGCTGTTTCGCTCCCGCCGCGCCAACGCGTGGCTGGGCTCGGTGTTCGGGCTGTTCGTGCTCGCCCCCTTTGTGCGCTGGCGTCACGACCATGCAGTGCACCACGCCTCCTCGGGCGATCTCGAGCGCCGCGGCGTCGGTGACGTACCGACCCTGACCGTGGGCGAATACGAGGCCCGGACTCCGCGGGGCCAGCTCGGCTACCGCCTGCTGCGCCATCCGCTGGTGATGTTCGGGCTCGGCCCGATCTTCGCGATGGTCATCGGGCCGCGCATCGTCGCCCGCGACGCGCGGCCGCATATGCGCCGCAGCGTGCTGCGCACCGACGTCGCCCTGGCCGTCATCGCCGTCGGCCTGTGCATGTGGATCGGGGTTGGCCCGTTCCTGCTCGTCTGGGCGCCCTCCGCGTTGCTGGCCGGCTCAACCGGCATCTGGATGTTCTACGTCCAGCACCAGTTCGAGGACGCCTACTGGGTCGACAACGAGCGCTGGAACTACGCCGATGCGGCGCTGCAGGGCAGTTCCTATCTCAAGCTCAACCCGGTCCTGCGCTTCCTCACCGGCAACATCGGGCTGCACCACGTTCACCATCTCAACGCCCGCATCCCCAACTACAACCTCAAGCGCGCCCACGACGAGAACCCCGTCTTTCACTCGGTTCCGACGCTGTCGCTGCGCGACGCGATGCGCGCCGTGCACCTGAAGCTCTGGGACGAGGAACGCGGACAGCTGATCACCTTCGCGCAGGCCCGTCGGCCGCCGCTGACCTCGGCCGCCGCCTCGGCCTGAGCTAGCGACCCTTCCACTCGGGTTCGCGCTTCTCAAAGAACGCGCGGGCCCCCTCCTGGATGTCCTCGGTGGAGAAGGCGACGGTGAGCTGGGAGCGCAGGAAGTCGAC
>JALYTU010000678.1 GCA_030854125.1 Actinomycetota bacterium
CTGCGCGACGCCGCGGCCCGCGCCGGCACCGGTTGCTCGCCCGCTGCGCACGCCCCCGCCCCACAGCACCAGCGCTGTGGCCACGCCCTCTCCGCAGAACAGCCAGCCCGCATAGCCGAGCACCGAATGCGCGTGACGCACGCCAATCCCGTCGATCACCGTGTACGCGGCGATCAGCAGCCCAGTCAGCACCGCCAAACCCACCGCCCGCGATGAGCTGCCCCGCCGGCCGACGGCGAGCACGAGCAGGCCGCCGCTGAGCACGAGCAGGCCCAACACCTGGTCTGCGCTCAGCCGCTCGCCCACGACCAGCACCGCGGCGATCGCGACGACCGGGGGCGCCGTGCCGCGGGCGACCGGATAGACCTGGTTGTAGTCACCGGCCCGGTAGATGGCGACCAGCATCAGGTTGTAGGCGACGTGCAGGACGATCGAGGCGCCGACCGCGGCCCAGGCGGCGCGGGCCGGGGCGACGGCGAACACAGCCAGGGGCAGGGCCACGATTGCCGCCGCGGCTCCCATCAAGGCCATCAACCAAGCCCGATCGGTGACCGATTTGACGACCGCGTTCCAGGACGCGTGCAGCGCAGCGGCGAACAGGACAACGGGCACGAACGGCATGTCGGGCCTCACCTTAGGTGCCCGCCCGACCGCCGCCGGGCGCCCGCGCTCGCTACCGTGACGCCATGGCCGATCGTTCCAAGCCCACCGTCGAGGTTCCCGCCGATCAGGCGCCCTCCTACCAGCTCGAGCTCGAGGACATCGTCACCGGCGACGGCGAGGAGGCCCGGTCCGGGCAGGTCGTCGAGGTTCACTACGTCGGCGTGTCCTGGTCCACCGGCCGACAGTTCGACTCCTCTTGGGACCGCAGCGACACCTTTCAGTTCGGTCTCGGCCGCGGCCAGGTGATCGCCGGCTGGGATCAGGGGGTGGCCGGGATGCGGGTCGGCGGCCGGCGCCGGATCACCATCCCACCGATGCTCGGATACGGCAAGCGGGGCGCGGGCGGGGTGATCGGGCCCGACGAGACGCTCGTCTTCGTTGTGGACCTTATCGGCGTGCGCTGAGCCTGGTCGTCGACGTGGTCCCCATCGGCTGAAGGCCGACTGAGCGGTCAGCCGCAAACGTTGAGCCGGATCCGTGCCCAGGAGTTGTTGACATATCCCTTGGGGTTCCACAGCTCGGCGGCACCGGCCGGCTGGGCCGAGGCCGCGCTGTCCCAGGCCCGAGCGACGACCTCGGCCGGCCCAGGGACCAGATGCAGCGACACCCGCCAGCGGCGCCAGGACCAGAGCGTCGCAGCGTCGAGCAGCTCAGCCTGCGCCCAAGTCTGTCCGCCGTCGCTGGAGACGTCGACGCGGATGATGTGGCGGTCGTCGCCGGCGAACGCGTAGCCGAGCACCTCGGTCTCACCACCAGCGACTGTCGCCCCATCCTCAGGGACGAGGATGTCGGAGTTGACGCCGACCGCCCCGAGCGCGACACCCTCCCCGGCCAGCCCCGCGTCGGGGGGCGCGTCGGGCGGCAGCAGACGGTAGGCGCGCGCCTGAAAGAAGTTCTCCGACGGCCCACGGCGAGCGGTGACGGCGGTCAGCCACTTGACCGATCGAGCCCCGATGTAGCCGGGCACGATCACCCGCAACGGAGCACCGTGCGCTGCGGGCAGCGGCTCGCCGTTCATCGCCCAGGCGAGCAGCACCTCGCCCGAGAGTGCCTTGTGGCGAGTGATCGAAGCCCCGAAGCGCTGAGGCGGGTCGGCCTCCTCGGAGCGGTCAGCCCCGCGCAACTCGACGTGGCTGGCGATGTCCTGGATGCCCGCCTGCGTGAGCACGTCGCGCAGCGCGACACCGGTCCACCGCGCCGTTCCGGTCGCGCCCGGGCCCCACGGGGCCTCACCGGGAATGGGCCGCACAGCGATCAACCCACTGCGCCGATTGCCGGCGCACTGCAGGGTCACCGTCGACTCGCGCTGCGCGAACTGCGAGCGCAGATCGGCGAGCGACAGCTCGAGCTCGGAATCGACGAGACCGTCGATGCGAAGGCGCCATGCTTCGGTGTCGAGCTCGGGGATCGGCCCGTGGTTGCGGACATAGAAGGCGTCGACGCTGGTCAGCGCCGACCCCGCCAGCGCGGTCCGGGACGTCTCGGCGTTGTACGGGGCCGTGCTGTGCACGACCATGTCCGGCCGCTTGCCCGCGGTCATCGCCGGGCCGCGAGCCGAGCGCGCTGGGGCTCGACGACGTAGCGCGGGTCCGCCGCTGACTGTCGGCCGGCTGCCACCACGCTCAGGCGAGTGGCCAGCGCCCCGGCGCATAGCAGGGCACCGGCGCCCACCGCCGCAGCCCGATTGCGGCCGTCGCCGCGGAGCAGCAGCGCGGCCCCGGCGACGATTCCAGCTCGACTCAGCTTCCCCCAGCGCGCGGCGGGACCGCTGCGATAGGTCTCGGCGTGCATGCCCAGGCGCCGGTGCATGAC
>JALYTU010000679.1 GCA_030854125.1 Actinomycetota bacterium
GGTGCGTAGAGTGATCGCTCTTGCTGTTGCCGTTTGCTGGTACGGTTTGGACTCGTCGTGAGCAGAGGATTTCTGAGATGACCGAACGTGCCAAAACGTCGCCTTCTTCTTCGATGCTGCCGTTCTGGATCAGGCACGAATGTGCCGGCGCTTCGAGCAACTGTGATCTGTGGAGGCGACAGCCTGGAGGCGTTGCGGATGGCGGCCTGGCGGCTGGTGATGGTCCCCGAGACCCGAAGGGGCGAGCGGGGGCAAGAACCAGCCGCACCCGAACCGGAGTTATTGACAACGGCTCGCGCGCCCGCGCGCGCAAATCCCTCTAGGTTTATTAATCCGGAGCGTGCAGTAAGCGTGCGAGTGTGACCTGGGACCTTCGGCCGGGGGTCACTGGCGAGCTGACGGGCCGGTTTGGGTGGTGTTCGGCCGCCGGGACGTGTCGGGAGCCCGCCGGAGGGTCCGGTGACGTCGTTTGCGGGCAGGCGCTCTCCGGGGCTGGCGCCCGGAGGGTCGGCTGGGGTGTGGGTGGGCCCGCCGGGGGCGAGTCAGCAGGTCTGAGGTGTGAGCGTTTTGAGCTTCTGGAACGCGGCGAGCAGCTCGTCGGCCCACGGCCAGGTGTCCTGGAGGTGAAGCTTCGCGCGGCGACCGGAGAACGCTAGCCGTCCCGCGACGTGCAGCAGCCTGTAGCGCAGCCGTTTCGGTTCGGCTTTGGCGAGCTCGCCGTCGAGGCAGAGCGCTTGGGTCCAGACGAGCAGGTCGTGCGCGAGCATCACGATCTCGGACCACACCTCGTTGAGCTGAAACTTCTTGAACGGGAACTTGGACAGGCCGGTGTCCTTGTCGTCGCGGATCCGGTCCTCGACGTGCGCATGCTGGCGATGGCGGCACTCGATGACCGCAATCGTCTCGTCGGGTTGGTCGGTCAGGATCGCTTGGAAGCGGTAGCCGTCATGGTCGGTGAAGCTCAGTTGCGCTCCGGGGTGCGGGCGCTCGCGGCGGATGATCAGCCTGGTCCCCTCAGGCCAGGAGGACAGATCGACCGTGTCGGTGATCTCACAGACCTCGCCGTTCTCGCGCTCCGAGCCGTCCTGATCTAAGGCCGTGACCCAGGCGTCCTCGGGGATCTCGAGGATCGCGGCGCGGACCTGCTCGGTCAGCTCGTAGCCGACGGAGAACCGCATGCTGCCCTCGCGGCAGTAGTCCAGGAACTCGTGCGTCGCGCCCGCGGAATCGGCGCGCACCAGAATCTCGAGGCTCTCGATGTACTCGGCCGGGATCTGCGCCAGCGCGAGATCCACCACCGCCTTGTGATCCGCTGCGGTGTTCGACCCCGCGTTCCCAGGGCGCAACACGCCGCCAAGCGCCTCGCGGGTCTCATCCAGGTACGCCTGCATCGGGTGAAACCCGTAGCCGCCCTTGTAATTCCCGGCCGCCTTCTCCTTCTCCGAATGCGCCGTGATCAACGTCGCGTCGACATCGATCCTGAACTGCTTGGGCGTGCCATGCAGCTCTCAGAATCGCGCCCTGGCTCGTGCGTGCGCCGCGCGAACCGCCTCCAGCAGCCCCGGCGTCGACGCGACCCTGTCGATCACCCGGAACGCCGTGGAGTTCGATGCGACCGGTCCGAACAGCGCCTCCTGGTCACGCTGACCGCCGAGATCAGAGACGCATTCGCCGCCGTCGGCGAGCATCACCGCGAGATCGCGGATCACCGGACCGGGGTCATGCCCACGACGACGCTGCTTGATCCCGGCCAGCCGCAGCGACAGCGCGCTGGTGAGCCCGAGCTTGTCAGCGACCTGCGCCAACAATGCACTGCCGGCGTGCGACACGAGACCGGCTCCGTCCGTCGTGACCTCTACGGTTACGAGGCGTCCAATACGCATCACCCTCAAGGTGAACCTCCAAGCTCGGGATCAGGTCCTTCAGCAAGCCCAATGATCCCTGCTCAGCCGGACGTTTCCGCGCCCCCGCCCGTCGGGGGCGCGGGTCTTACTGCACGCTCTGGGCTAACCGGCCACCCCGCAGGGTGAGGAATTCCCGTGATCACACCTGGGGAATTTCCGTGATCCTTGACAGTACTGGCAGATCGGAGGCGGAACGCTCCCGTCGATGACCGGGTCATATCCGGCGGCAACTCGGCTGTCGCGGTCGGCAACTTCGACGGGATGATCATCGAGGAGTGCAACTACTACAAGGACCCGTGCGCCGGTGCCGGTCGGGCTCCTGCACGCTCATCCGCAACGCCACCGGACGCAGCTACACGCTCGGATCCTCCGACGTCGGCTATCAGCTGGAGTCGATCGTCACGGCCACCAACAGCATCGGTTCGACGTGCGCCACCAGCAGCCCAATATCCACGGTGGTGTCGTCGAGGCACTGACGAGCCGCGCCGTCCCGCGCGCCTGAGGCTCGCTCGTTAATACTCGTCCCGCCGGCGCCACCACGCCGCGGTCTCGTTGCGCCCGTTCGGCGC
>JALYTU010000078.1 GCA_030854125.1 Actinomycetota bacterium
CGTGCGTTTGGCGGCCACACGTACAAGCGTCTGGTTCACATCGGCGACCGCACGGGCCTGGAGCTGATTCGCACCCTTCAGGACAAGGCCGTGCACGCCGGGATCGACGTCTTCATGGAGTGCACGGTCACTCGTCTGCTCAAGGATGGCGAACGCGTCTGCGGTGCCTTTGGCTACCGGCGCGCGACGGGCGAGTTCCTCGCCTATGCCGCGCCGACGGTTGTGCTGGCCACGGGCGGCGCCGGCCGGTGCTGGAAGATCACCTCGAACTCGTGGGAATGCATGGGCGACGGCTACGCGCTCGCATACGAGGCCGGCGCGGAGCTGATCGACATGGAGTTCGTCCAGTTCCACCCGACCGGCATGGTTTGGCCGCCTGGCGTGATCGGCCTGCTCGTGACCGAGGCGGTGCGGGGGGAGGGCGGCATCCTGCGCAACGCGAGCGGCGAGCGGTTCATGGAGCGCTACGACCCGAAGCGCCTCGAGCTCTCGACACGCGACGTCGTGTCCCGTGCCATCTACACCGAGGTCAAAGAGGGCCGCGGCACACCCCACGGCGGGGTCTTCCTCGACGTGTCGCACCTGCCGGCCAAAACGGTGAGGCAGAAATTGCCCAGCATGTACGACCAGTTCATGGAGCTCGCCGGGATCGACATCACGCGTGGGCCGATGGAGGTCGGGCCGACCTGCCACTACTTCATGGGTGGTGTTCGCGTGGACGCGGAGACGGGCAGAAGCACGGTTCCCGGGCTGTTCGCCACCGGCGAGTGCTCAGGAGGGATGAACGGCGCCAACCGACTCGGCGGCAACTCGCTTTCCGACCTGCTCGTGTTCGGAAAGCGCGCGGGCGAGTGTGCAGCAGCGGACGCCGGCACCGCCGGGGGGCCGCAGCTCGACGCAGTCCAACTGGCGCAGGGGGCTGACGAGATGACCCGCTTCTTATCAGGGCCGGGAGGCGAGAATCCATATCAACTCCAGGCTGAGCTGCAGTCCACGATGCAGGCTGACGCCGGCATCTTTCGCGACGAGGGCGGCCTGAGCGCCGTCCTCGATCGGCTCGAAGAGTACGACCACCGCGCCTCGGAGGTGCTTTCCCCGTCGAGCACAAAGGTCTACAACCCCGGATGGCATCTGTGCCGCGATCTACGGAACATGATGATCGTCTCACGGGCGGTGACGAGCTCCGCGCTGCTGCGCCATGAGAGCCGCGGAGCCCACAGCCGGCTTGACTTCCCGGATTTCGACGAGTACTGGAGCGAGCACAACGTTGTCGTCCGCAAGGACGGCGAGGCGATGAGCCTCGAGCCCAGGCCGGTCGTCAAGGCAGCAGAACTCGCACCGCTTATCGAGGAGCGCAAGACGACTGAGCGCGAGGCTCTGGAGCACCCGATCATCGACCACGTCGCCTGAGGATGAGCAAGCGCACGCTGCACATCTGGCGCGGAGACAGCGCCGACGGCAAGATCGTCCCCTACGAGATCGAAGCCGAGACCGGGATGGTTGTCCTCGACGCGGTGCTGGAAATCCAGCGCAGCCAGGCCAGCGACCTCGCCGTCCGCTGGAACTGCAAGGCGGCCAAGTGCGGCTCGTGCAGCGCCGAGATCAACGGCCTGCCACGGCTCATGTGCAAGACGCGGCTCGATCACCTGCCGGAGGGGGAGCCGCTCACCGTCGCGCCGCTCAAAGCTTTCCCGGTGATCCGGGACCTCGTCACTGACGTCTCCTGGAACTATGAGGTGAACAAGCGGATTCCGCCGTTCACGCCCAAGCCCGACACGGTCTGGGAGATCGGGCAGGAGGACGTCGACCGAGTCGCCGAGTTTCGGAAGTGCATCGAGTGTTTCCTCTGCCAGGACGTATGTCACATTCTGCGTGACCACCACCTTCAGTCGAGCTACTTCGGACCGCGCTTCTGGGTCCGAACCGCGAGCCTTGAGATGCATCCGCTCGACACGCTTGACCGGCTCGACCTCACCGTGGATCAGGGCGGGCTCGGACTGTGCAACATCACGAAATGCTGCACCGAAGTCTGCCCGGAGGGCATCCACATCACCGACAACGCGATCATCCCCCTCAAGGAGCGCGTCGTCGACCGCCGCTATGACCCCTTCATAAAGCTGATGCGTAGGATTGGCAAACGCAAGCAGCCGTGATCGGCGGCGGCGACGAGACTCGGCTTCCTCGGCGTCCGCAGGACGAGGCCCGCAATGCGTACGCCCGTCCCGACACTGGGATCGCAGGAGCCGCCTCAGCGGTGAAGGTATTCATGATCGAGACGCGTGAAGATGCCGAGGTCGCACGTCGGGTCCAGGACCTGCTCGCCTAGAGATTCTGCGGCGCCGCGGCCCGAGCCGCATGGACCGCGGCGGCACCCCGCCGGAACCGGGCTGCGCGTCGGCGAACATGCCGCTCGTGGCGTCCCGCTCGGGTCGGCTTTTCGATGCGGGGTCGCGACTGGACCTTGTAGAAGCGCGCTTTGACGACCTCGGCGAGTACGAGGTAGGCAGCGATCATGCCGACGAGGATCAGGAAGAACTCGAGCGGGAGCGACGCGAAGCCGAGCAGATGCGCGAGCGGCGTGAAGGGCAGCAGCGCGCCGATCGCAGCGCACGCGATCGGCAGCACGATCATCGCCCGGCTCGGGGTGCTGCGCAGGAAGGGCACCCGGCGAGTGCGAATCACGAAGACGACAAGAGTCTGGGTTGCGAGCGACTCGACGAACCATCCGGTGCGGAACTCGCTGTGACCGGCGTTCAGGACCACGATCATCACGTAGAAGGTCATGAAGTCAAAGACCGAGCTGACAGGGCCGAATACGGCCATGAAGCGACGCACGAAGGTGATGTCCCAGGCCGAGGGCCGGGCGAGAACCTCAGCGTCGACGCGATCGGTCGGGATCGCGAGTTGCCCTACGTCGTAAAGCAGGTTGTTGAGCAGGATCTGCGACGGGAGCATCGGCAAGAAGGACAGGAACAGCGATGCGCCGGCGGCGGAGAACATGTTTCCGAAGTTCGACGAGGTCGCCATCAAGACGTACTTCATCGTGTTGGCAAAGATCCGTCGCCCCTCCATGACACCGTCTGCCAGCACCCCGAGGTCCTTATCGAGCAGCACAATGTCTGCCGCATCCTTGGCCACATCGGTCGCGGACTCAACTGAGATCCCGACGTCAGCAGCGTGCAGAGCGACGGCGTCGTTGACCCCGTCGCCGAGAAAGGCGACGTCGGCGCCATCTCGGCGGGCGAGCTTGATGATGCGAGACTTTTGATCAGGGCTGACCCGAGCGAACACGGTGGTGTGCGGGATCGCGGCGGCCAAGGCGTCGTCATCGAGCCGATCAAGCTCGGCTCCCGTGAGGCTAGTCTGCACATCAAGGCCGATGTCACGGCAGACCTTGTCGGCCACGATGCCGTTATCGCCCGTGATCACCTTGACCTCGATGTCGAGCTGGCGCAGCTTGATGATCGAGGCGCCCGCATCGGCCTTCGGCCGATCCACGAAGCTGAGAAACCCAGCCAGCGTCAGATCGTGCTCGTCACCGACGGTGAGCTCGGTGAGCTCGTCGCCAGCTCGGGTGGCCACGGCCACGACCCGTGCTCCGTTCGCGAACAGGCCGGCGAGGACTGCGGCGCTCTTCTCGGTCGGCTCCAGGCAACGGGCGAGGACGGCCTCCGGGGCACCCTTGGTGACGAGCATCACCGCGCCATCGGCGGAGCGGACGAGCACCGTTGCGAGCTGGCGCTCATGATCGAAGGGAAGGGCCCCGAGGCGGGTGTACCGGCGCGTGTCGGCCAGCAGCGACCCGGCCGCAGGCGCGCGGTACAGGGCCTGATCGAGCGCGTTGCCTCCGATCGGCCCGTCGGCGGTCATCGTCGCCTCGTTGCACAGCAGCCCCAGCAGCAATGGCTTTGTCGCCTCGCTCCCGGAAGGGTCCAGCGCCCCGTGAAGGGTGATCGCTCCGTCGGTCAGCGTCCCCGTCTTGTCGGTGAAGAGAACCTCGATGTTGCCGAGATCCTCGATCGTCACCAGTCGTTTGACGAGAACCCGCTTTCGAGCCAGCGCCCGTGACCCGGTCGACAAGCTGACCGAGACGATCGCGGGCAGCAGCTGGGGAGTGATCCCGATCGCGATCGCCAAGCTGAACAGAAACGCGTCGAGCAAGGGCCGCGACAGCGCGACGTTGATCACGAAGATGGAGATCGTCAGTACGCCGGCCACCTTGACGAGGAAGCCCGAGAAGTCCCTCAGGCCAACCTGGAACGCGGTGTCCGCCTGACGTTCGCCCAGGCCCACGGCGATGGCTCCGAAGGCGGTGCCCGCCCCGGTGGCGACAACGACTCCGCGACCCGCACCCTGGCGGACCACCGTGCCCATGAATGCACATGACGGCAGGTCAACCGCGGAGTCGGCTGCGGCGACGGCCTGCGGTGTCTTGACCGCTGCCATCGATTCGCCGGTGAGAACAGCCTCATCGCACTCGAGCTGGTCGGCCTCGATGATCCGCAGGTCAGCCGGCACCACGCCGCCCACCCGCAGCGCCACCACGTCACCCGGAACGAGCAGGCTCACGTCAACCCCGCGTTGCCGGCCGTCGCGCCAGACCAGCGCCTCATAGCGGATGTCGCCATGGAGGGCGGCGACGGCATTGGCGGACCGGTACTCGTTGACGAAGCCGAGCCCGACGCTCAGCAGCATGATCGCGCCGATGATCCCTGCATCGGTCACACCCCCCGTGAACGCCGACACCAGGGCGGCGCCCAGGAGGAGCACCAGCAACGGGTTGCGCAACTGGCCGAGGAGGATCCCGATGGCAGTCACAGGCCGGGAGGGCAGCACGTTGGCGCCGAAGCGAGCCAGACGCGTCGTGGCTTCTGACTCAGCCAGTCCCGCCTCCGTGGTGCCGAGGCGGCCGTAGACCTCCTTCAGGGGTCGGCTTCCCGCATCGGCGAGCGCCATCGAGGCCGCCCCGGCCGCGTCGGTGGCGAGCGTGCTCATGCGGCTTGACGCGGCGGTCTCAGGCCGGCCGGCCACGCAACGTGGCCGGCCAGGTCCAGTTACGCGCGTCGCGCGGGTCATCTCCGACCTCACGCGTGTACGCGCGGCGTTTCAGGCGCTCATCGACCATCAGCCGGCGCAGCGCGGATGCGCGTGTCCCGAGGCTCGGGAGACGATCGATCACGTCCATGCCCAGGTGAAACCGGTCCATGTCTTTGAGCATGCCACGATCACGTTGACATAGCCGCGGCTGCGCAGGCCGTCGAGCAGATCAAGCCCTCGTTCGCCGAGCGTGTCGGCGCGGTCCTCACTCGTGGTCGTCATGGCTCTCAGGAAGCTTCTCTGCAAAGAAGCTCGTGATTTCGCGATCCTCGGCCGTCCGCGCTGATGCGGCGCTACGGTCCGCCGGCGGCGCGGTCGTTGACGAATCCGATGCGGCGGCCGGAGACTGTGTTTGTGCGGATGCAGATCCAGTGGCCCTTGTATCCCGGTGCGAGCGGCTCGAGGTCAAGCTGCTCGATGCGCTGTAGTTCGGCCGCGTCGGTGACCTCCGCTGCGATGCCGCTGATGATCACGCTCCAGCCGATGCGTCCGTCTGGATGGGCGCCGTCGATCTCGAACACCGCCCTGGGTGCGCGCAGCACAGCGTGCAGCTTCGATCCCGGGGCGGACCGGATCAGCACCGACTGCGACGGCTCGTCAAAGACGTAGTTGACGGGCCGTATTACCGGATGGTCCCAGTCCGGGACATTGATCACGATTCGCCCGAAGCCGGTGGCCGCGAGCAGGCGCAGGCATTCGGGCCGCGTGAGCTCGAGTATCTCGGTCGCGAGCGGGCCCGCCGGTTGAGGCGCTCTGATCGCAGAGCCCTCCGGGCGGGTGGGTGCTGGTGGCTGAGACACGCTATGCCGGGGTGTCTGGCGTCGAGCGGTAATGGTCGCGCCAGATCAGCTTGTAGATCGGGATCCGGCGAGGAAGGTCCCGGACTCCGGGCAGGAACGGGATCAGGATGAACGCGAGGCTCAGCACCCCCATCACGCCCATCACGAGCACGTCGGCGTTCGCCGAAGTCGAAAATGGCTTGATCTGATACCAGGCCGTGTAGAGCCACAGCCATGACTGCCCGGGATAGCTGCCGGTCTCGTTCATCATCCCCCACTGGGTGCCGAGCAGATGCTGCTGCTCGGCACGCTTGGCCAGCACTCCACCGTCGGCCATGAACAGCAGCGGCTTGGTGTAATCCGTCTGGTAAAACTGCCTGTCGGCCAGCAGCGCACCGTCAAGGCCGCCGCTCTGCGCGAAGCTGAGCAGCGATCTCATCATCACCGGGAGCGGCCCGTAGGTGCCGGCGGTGACCTTGACCGAGCCGTCCGGCGCGACCTTCGCGTTGCCGAGACCTTTTTCGTATGCGGTGGTCCAGCCCGCCTGAGTGGCCGCGGGCGCGGCCTGATAGGTGGAGACGGCGGCTGACAACGCGGGTTGCCCGGTGATCGAGCGCAATGGCGCGAGCACGAAGTCCTTCGCGGTGTTGATCGGGTGGCTGACGCCGAGCCATTTCGCCGGGTAGACAAACGCGACGTGCTGACCGTCGGCGGCGTGGTTATACGGCGGCCCATAGCCGCCGGTGCCGCTGGTGGCGTCAAGCTCGGTCGTGGCCGTGGTCACGAAGTCGACCGGGTCCCCGCGTGACCAGGATTGGACGGTGCTCGGCTTGAGGTCAGGTGAGGAAAACAAAAGGCTCAGCACGACCGCAAGCGCCAGCACGACGCCAAGCGCGATCGTGGCCTCCCTGAGAATGTCGTAGGGCCGATAGGCACCAGTCCAGTTGCGATCAGCCTCGTCCTCGCGCCGGCGGCTCGCGCGACTCATGAGACGCTCCCCGCCGGTACGGCGCCAGGCTCCTGTACTGGCTCTGGTCCGGGCTCGGGCTCGCGAGCGTTTGGCTGGCCATGATCGGCCAGTGCGAACGGCGGCACGATCCCGTGCTTACGCACGAGCAGGATGTGGGCAGCCACGAGTCCGACGACCGCTAGTGGCAGCAGGAACACGTGGTAGCTGTACATCTGACCGAAGTTGGTCACGTTAAAAAAGGCGCCGACCCCAGCCGCGTTGAGCCCGTCCTTGGCCTGCGTGGAGATCCATTGGGCGTCAAAGTTCTGCTGTGAGACATAGCCAGTCAGCGCGCACGGGACTGCGACCACGAACGCGACCGCACCAGTCATCCACACTCGCGCGCGGCCGCCTCGCCACGCAGCCATCCAATACTTGCCCCACAGGTGGATTACCATAAAGAAGAAGAACAGCTCCACAGACCACATGTGGATGCTGTTAAAGAAATGACCGACACCCGTGAAATGCCACCACCCCGGCCCCTTCAAGGTGAGGATCGAACCCGACGCGATGATCACGATCAGCGACGCGAGCGTCAAAACGCCAAAGACGTAGATCCACGACGCCATATAGGCCGGCTGACCATCGGGCAGCAGCTTGTCTGGCGGCAACGCCTCCACCGCACGCCGGCGCGCCCTGGCCGTCCACGACGACGAATTTTCTGAGGGCTCTCCGTTCCCGAAGCTCATCGCTTAGTCCCTCGCCCCGGGAACGGCGCCAGGATCGCGACCGCGAACACCACCAGCAAAAGAACAATCACCACGACGTTGGCCACCGACATCGAGAAGAAATGCCAGTGCACCGTGTTCGCTGGATGATCCAAATTGAAAATCGCGGCGGTCATGCGTCGCTCCGGGCGAGACCGTCGTGACGCGTCGCGCGAGCCGTGACCCAAGATGCGTCGTGACGCCAGCCGACGCCGGCATCTGTCGCTGGCCCACCTTTATGATCGGGGCACTTCGCCGGTTCTGCCATAGCACTCAGCTCCAGGGGCGCTCGTTGTGCGTAAAGACCAGTCAGGCCAGTACGCGGAGGCCGACCAAGTGCTGGAGCCGGGAAAACACGTCGCTCGCCGAGGGTAAAAGCGAGCCAGGAGAGACTATACAGAGCGCGTCAAAGCGTTCCGTCCCCAACGCGACGACCGTGTCAACCGCGGATGACATGGCGGCCGTGTCAAAAGTGCCGGAAATTCGGAGTCAACCTCAGGTGAACTGGCGGCACCGGCTGGCTGACGGACACGACTTCGCAGGCTGGCGGCCATGGCGGGCGTCGGGCGGGGTGTACAATCAAAGGTCGTTTCGCCTTTACCCTCGGCGGGCAAGTTTTCCGGCTCCGACACTCGGCCGGCGCGTCGACGCGGTCGATGCGACAACCCGCGTCAGGAGCTGAGTGGATGCAT
>JALYTU010000680.1 GCA_030854125.1 Actinomycetota bacterium
CACGGACAGGCCGAGCTACTCGTCGTCGATCCCTTGCCGGACTCCCGGTCGGCGGATCGTCCGCGGTGTACTTTCGGTACGTGTCCTCTCGCGCGCGAGTCTGGGCGTTTGGATCAGCCGGCGTGCTTGTCCTCGCCGGTGGGATATGCGCTGGCCTGGTCCGCGGCCTGATCGGTCAGCTGCTCACGATCGTGTTGCTATCGGTGGGGCTCGGGGGAGCTGTGCTCCTGCTGTTCCTGGAGGTCGGTCTGAGTGAAGACCGGGACCGGGCTCAGGATGAGAAACGGCGGCGAAAGCGCTCAAGCCAGCGCATCGTCGCGGTGCCGAAGTCGCGGTCGGGGCCGTCGCGCTGGCCGCGGCGCCCGAGCTGAGCACGCTTCGCGTAGCGCTCTCAGCAACCCGGAAGCGCCTAACTTGTCCAGGCCGCTCCCGTGTACGACGACGGAGAACGTTCCTTGCTGCACCATCCCCGGTCGTTCAACGTGTTGACATGGGGGGGGGTCATATCGGTCGCGGCGGTCTGCCGGAGGGCGTCAGAGCGGCTGAACTAGAGGGGCGGCCGAGGAGCTGCTGAGCATTGAGGGCTGGGAACGTTGGTAGCGAATTTGGCTTGGGCGCCAGCCGCAGCGTGGGTGCCGGGTGTCACCGAGGTTGGTGGGCGGCTGAGCGGGGGACCGAAGCGCGGCCGGCCGCTGGGCGACGCGGCCGGCCACTTGCCGCCCCCAATCTCGCCGGAGGGCACAATCGGGTCGATGACGCTCGCTGACACCCAGCAACAGCGGTTGCTCGAGCTGCTGCGTCAGGCCGGCCCGCCAGCCGGTCGCTTTTGCCGAGCTGCACGCTGGCGGGATTGACTTCCCGGCCGCAGTCGTGTCCGAGCTCGAGCTGTCCGGATACGCGATCGAGCGCGTCTATGACCACCGACGGATGATCGGCGTGCGCCTGCCCGGCCCGGAACCCTCGAAAGCCACCGCCGCACACCGGCGCCGTCGACGCCCGTGGTCGCATCGATAGCCAGCCGCTGCACGCCCAGCGCTTCGCAGATCGCTCAGGCTGCGAGCCGACAAGCGAGCTAGTGGTCGCTGCTCGCGCTCCGCGTCGGTGGCGGTAGTGGGTCGGGTTGACCCGAGCCTACTGCTGGTGGCGCGGCAGTAGGCTCGGTGGCAACCATGGAACGACCACGGCGAGACATCGGGTGGTGGCTGAGCTACGTTCCGCGCCTGATCGGCCATTTCAGGAATCGGCGTCAACTCGGCCAGTCGGTCGGGCCTGCCCTCCGTAGCGCCCGGGAACGAATGCGCCAGTCCCGATCTGGACTTCAGAGATCTCCCAGATCACGGCGTCGGCGAAAGTGAGACCGATCCATCCGCGTCCGCCTAAACGCTGACTTTCGTCCAGGGTTCCTATAGCCCCGGCCGCCCGCGGGGAATAGGGTCCAGCGCGGGGTAACCCCTGACCGATCGGGCAGTCGAGCCCTTCGCCGGATCTGCGGAGGCGACGAGAGAGCGGCTGGCCCTTCGGTTTCGCCCATCGTTTCGCCAGAGCCTCCTACCCGAACCCGACCGGCCCGTCTACACCGAGCAGCTGCGCCACGCACGGGCACTCGATTGCCGGCGTAGGCTGCCTAGCTGGAGACGTGTCGGTGCCTGGCGCGTGGATCGTCACGTCTTAGGTTGGGGTGGCCGCTTCCGTGGTGGCGCTTTTCCCGGCCGCTTGGGGGGTTATTCGGCTCGGAGCGCGCCGCTCGCGGGCGTGTAGATGCTCTCGTGGCCGTCGTCCCAGCGGATGCGATAGCGAGGCGACGGATCGCCACGCAGAACTTCCTCAATCACACCCGGGCGCGGTCGACGGTCCGTTGACTCAGACTCGGCTACGACGCGCTCGCCGACTTCAAAGGCCATGATCATCCCTCCTCGTTCGTGGTAGCCGACCATAGCCGGAGGCTCGATCTGTTGCTAGCGCTCTGTGACGCCTGCGAGCCGCAAAGGCGACCCGCGCCGCCGCGCGCATCCGTTATGAGCGCCCCCGGCCCCGGCCGGCGCGCTCGCCTTGCGGCAAGATCCGGCTAGGGGTTTGCGTAGCTGGAATCTGAGTCGTTGCGCGGCACCGTCGACGCGAGCGTGTTCTTGGTCGACGAGATCGACCGCCCGCGCGTGCGAAGCGGTCGCTAACTTGAGTGCCACGATGATGACCGCGGAGGCAATGATTGCTCGTGGCGCTCACTACACGGCGTTGCTCGACACGATCGATCACCGCGAAGCCACCAAGCTGCACGCCGGGGAGCGCGAGCAACTGCTGGAGGCCGCGGATGCCTTGCTGTTCGGCGAGCCTGACAGCGAGCGGACGGTCCGCTGGGCCGAGGTGCTGATCGCGGACTTGCAGACCAGTGAACGGTGGTCAGTAGAGACCTGTGATCAACTTCGCGAGCACCTATCCGGCTGTGCTGCTCTGACCGCGGCATCGTAAGAA
>JALYTU010000079.1 GCA_030854125.1 Actinomycetota bacterium
ACATGGCGCTCTCGACCGTGTCGGGAATTCTGACCCGGATCGGGCTAGGGAAGCTTGGACGGCTCGGCCTGGAGCCCGCGCAGCGTTATGAGCGAGCTCGTCCGGGCGAGCTGATCCGGCTGACGTGCTCACGGGCAGGCGGCTCGTCGCCTGCCTATGAGCCGGCGGCGGCGATCGCGGGGTGCAGACGGTCGGCGAGGTGCGGCGTGTAGTCGATCAAGGCGCCATCGAGAATCAGCGCGATGGCCAGCTCGCCGCAGGCGGCGTCAAAGGTGTCGCCGGCGAGCAGCGATCGGGCCAGCGTCCGCAGCAGCTCGGGCGGGTCGGCGGCGAGGGCATGCCCGCGCGTGGTGAGGATCCCGCGTCTACCCGTCCGGCGCAGCAGCCGGACGCGGCGCAGCAGGTCGTGCAGCTCGCCGAGCAGCGGGATGTCGTCCTCGCGGTTTGGAGCGCCGAACAGGTCTGCCGCCCACCAATCCGGCCAGCGTTCAGCAACCTCGCGCACGAGAGCCCGGTTCAGCGCGCCGGTGTGAGTCAGGGCGATACCCGTCGAGGCCCGCTCCAGTAGCCACAGTGCCGGGTGCAGGACGGCGCGCGCCGCATCGCCGCTGACCGGCTCCAGCGGGCTGACGAGCAGCGGCAGCACCGGTTCGAGGATCGCGTCGCGCTCGTCGCTGCCGTGGCGAGCCCAGCGCTCGACGCGCTCGGCGTGGACGGCGTCAAGCTGCGTGAGCCGCTCGTCGTCCTTCCACGGCTTCATCAGCGCTGCGTTCGCGATCTGAGCCTGCAGCCGGCGAAAGCCACGGGCGCCCGGCGTGAGGCGGCCGTCCTCGATCGCCTGCTCGAGTGCCGTTGTGATCTGATCGCGAACGCGCGCCTCGTCGAACCCCATCACGCGGCCCCAGGCGAGCAGGTCGGTGTCCGGCGGCTCGATCCCCGATGCCTCCATCAGCTCATGGAACCGATGCCCTGCGGTTGGGTCCTCGAGCTGGGACGCGCGCAGCAGCTCGTCGGTGGCCGGCGACCGTCAGACCTCGGCGTACCCGCGGGCGATGTCGCCGAGATGGTCGAGCGTGAGCGCCACCAGCTCGGCGGTCTCGCGCTTGTTCTGAAGACCGGTCAGGAACTTTCGCGGGAGCGTGTACCAGGCGAACTGCTGGACATCGGAGCGGCGCAGCAGCAGCGGCCCCTCTCGCTCCCAGCCGAGCCAGTCAAGCGCCGACTCGGCGGCCTGCGCGCCGTGTTCGTGGCGCTCGCCCATGATTGCGATCGCATCGCGCAGCTGTCCCTCTGTCAGCTCGACGGGCACCGGTGGCACTCAGGTCCCACAGCAGCGCTTGTACTTGCGCTCGGATCCGCACCAGCACGGCTCGTTGCGCCCGGGCGGCCAGAGCCGGCCCTCTCCGAGCGCGCGCCGCTTCTCGACGAACGACGAACGCGAGCGCCGGTCGATCGGCTCGCGGCCGTGCTCGTCGCACCACGTCGCGTAGAGGTCGAGATCGATCGTCACCACGACCAGCGGCCCGTCTCCCTGAGCGCGCCGCTCACAGAGGTGGCGTTCCATCCGTTCGCGGCGGGCCGCGAACGGCTCATCCACGACCAGGCTGTCGGCCCACCCCGGCCAGCGCTCTCGGGCAGCCTGATCGTCGGCCTCAGCCAGCCACACGACCGTCGCCGGCAGACCGCGCACCGGAACCCCGGCGCGTGTCGCGGCGAGGCGCAGCTCGGTCACCTGTTCCTGCCTGCGCGCCGCCGCCCCGGCGCGGAACGCCTCGACCTCCCGCTCTCGCTCGTCGAGCTCTTGGCCCAGTCGCCTCAGGCTGACGCGCCGGACGTCGGACATCTGATCCACGACGTGCTCGGGATCATCACGCCCGATCGCGACCCGCAGCCCCTCCCCGAGCCACTGCACCGCATCCGGATCACGGGCGACCTGCCCGTACGCCATCCCGCCCGCGTTCAGCGTCCACACACCCTCCGGATCAGCTTCGCGCAGCTCTGCCCACATGATGTCGGCCTCCCGATGGCGGCCGGCGAGCAGCAGCACCCGGGCGATCTCGCAACGCCCGTCGGGCACGACATCCCACCCAAGCCCGAGCGCCCGCTCAAATGCCGCGATCGCCTCGTCGTAGCGCCTCGCCTGCGCGAGCCAGAGCCCGAGATCCTCGAGCATGCTCGTCACCAGCCAACCCGGCGTCTCCGGGTCGGCGGCGCCCCGCTCGATCAGCGACCTGGCCTCGTCGACCCGACCGACGGCGAGCGCGGTTCGAAACGGACTCTCCGACTCGATCTCCGTATCGCTCTCATCCCAATCGAGGTCCATCGCCCGAGGACGGTAGACATCGCGACCAAGACCAGCGGCCACGCGCTGCGCTCTGTGCGGGATTTACATCTGAGCGCCGTCCACTGGCATGCGACCGAGCGCGTGCGAATTCTCGCCCGCCACGTACGATAGTGGCGGTTGAACGTAGTTATGCGATCCTGCGGGGTGGACAATGTCGGACGCTGCCGATGACCGGCTGCTCAGCGTCGGTGATGTCGCGCGGTTGCTGAGCGTGACCGAGCCAACGATCCGCGTGTGGATCAAGGACGGCAAGCTGCGAGCGCAGCGCGCCGGCGCTCGGTTTTGGCGGATCCGACAGTCCGAGGTTGATCGGATGTTGTCTGAGCAGGCTGCCTCCCAGTCGTTGCCGAGCTCGGGCGCGCGGCCGCTGACGGCGCCGCAGGCGCGCGACCTGCTCTCGTCGCTGATCACCAATCCGGAGCAGGGCCGTGACATTGGCCGTTGAGATCGCCGCGATCGTGGAGCGGATGCAGACCGCCGGACGGGCGTGGGAGTCGGCTCTGGACGCGCATGCGCTGGCGCCGCCGGACGCCGGGTTCCCGGGACGCCTCGGGGCGCTGTCGCGCGCGGCGGCCGAGCAGGCAGAGGCGTTCGAGCTGGCCGCCAAAGGCGGTCTAGGCTGGCGCTCGCGCGCGACCGACGGCGGGTTCGCCCTCGCACCTGAGCTGACGCCGGGAATGAACCGGCCCGGCGCGGATGAGTCGTGGGCCCGCTTCGACGAGGCGGTCGCCGGGGTAGCCAGGGCGCTGGCTGGATCCTCACCGGCCGACCTTGCGGCGGCGTTCACGAGGCTGTCCGAAGTGTCTGGGGATCTGGCCGCGCAGGTTCAATCACTGTACCGCCGCGGCCGGCTGACCGGATGAGCCGGCCGAGACGCCGGTAAACTTGACTCGCGTCCCGCTACGGACCAAGAGCTTCTGTTGGTGCCTCGATCCCCCTCAACTGTTGGCGCAGTTGGTTTGGGGGTCGAAGCCGTTAAGGGGCAGAGTGCTCGCTCACGGCGTGAGCGATGCCCCGGCTGTGGCGATCTCAATGCCTAGCGGTCACCTCCTCGGAGCGTCAGTCGCCCCGAGGAGGACGCGCGGCCACCGGGCCGCGCTGCTGGTCCACGCATCAACTTCCGTGGACCAGCGTCCCGCAAAGTCCCTGGAAACGAATCGAGCTTTCGCTCGGCTCGTTCGCGGGCCTGGCAGGTGAATGCCCAGCAAATCACGCCACTTCGCCTGCGTTGGCGGGTTTCTTTGCAAGCAGGAGGTCGCCGGTTCGATCCCGGCTGGCTCCACTACATAAATGCCTGCAAAATGGCAGTTTACGGCCCGCCTTGCCAGATCTCAGCCCGAGTGGGCCGCATGCTCGGGCCTCAATCACCAACTGCTGCTCCGCCGCCGCCGTGAGGACTGACACCTGGCGTGATGTTGGCCGGCGGCTCGAAATCTGGGCCTGCCTTCGGCAGGCCAGCACACGGTGGTGGCTCAGACCCACCTTTGCTTGCCGCAAGGGGAAGTGACAGGGAGCTCTGCTGGCGGAGTTGGAGGGGTGTCGAGTACGCGCCGGCGCCCGGCGCTGACGAATGAATTGTGGCGGGCTGAGCAGCCTCGGCGACGCGATCTCCAACGCCGCTGACTACGGCTACCGCGCCAGCCATTCCCGCATCTTCTGGGGATTTATGCTGCACGCCCTGTTCGCAGTGGACGGCACCCCCAGGGCGCTCGCGCTGACCTCCCCAAAGATCGACTAGAAGCGCGTGTGCCTGCAGATGGTCGCGCGCTGCCAGCGACCATCCGACCAGAGGCTGATCCTGATCGGCGATAGGAACTTCCACGGCCAACAGTTCAAAACTGACCTCGCGACGCGCACGCACCCTGGAAAACCGCGCCCGCCTCGCCACACGCTTTGTCGCGCTCGGCGCCGCAGTCGCGCTCAACCACCAACTCGGCCGCCCCAGCCGCAACCTGGTCTGCTCCACCGCCTGACCGTGGCACTACTCATCTCAGTTGACAGTGGGCGCGTGGAGACCGCGCCACCTCTCCGGACCCCGCCCGCGGTCAATCCTTCCCGCCGTTCAGCGCCCGAGATACGCCCGCTTGAGGTCTTCACTGGACAGCAGCTCCGAGGCCAGACCGGAGAGGACGATCTCGCCGGTGGACAGGACGTAGCCGCGATCGGCGATCGACAGCGCCATGGTCGCGTTCTGCTCCACCATCAGCACGGCCACGCCGGACTCGTGAACCTCCTTGATGATCCGGAAGTTCTGCTGCACCAGCGCGGGCGAGAGCCCCATCGAGGGCTCGTCCATGAGCAGCAGCCTGGGTCGCGACATCAGGGCGCGCCCCATGGCCACCATCTGCTGCTCGCCACCCGACAGCGTGCCGGCCAGCTGATCCCGGCGCTCGTACAGACGTGGGAACAGCGTGTGCACGCGGTCGAAGTCGGCGTCCAGGTTCTGACCGCGGCGCAGCACGGCGCCGAGCTCGAGGTTCTCCCGCACGCTCATCTGCCCGAACAGGCGGCGGTTCTCGGGCACGATCGCTAGACCACGGGCGATCCGCCTGGGCACATCGAGGCCGTTGACGTTCTCGCCGTCGATCAGCACCCGTCCCGAGCGGGGGCGCACGATGCCGAGAATGGTCTTCAGGGTGGTGGACTTCCCCGACGCGTTGCCCCCCAGCAGCGAGACGAGCTCTCCCTCCCCGACCTGGAGGGAGATCCCCTCGAGGATGCGCATCTGGCCGTAGTAGGTGGTTACGTCCTCGAGGCTGAGCAGCACGTCAGGCCTCGGCCAGGGCCTCTGGGTCGCGGCCCAGGTAGGCCTCGACGACCGCCGGATGGGTGGCCACGGCATCAAAGCTGCCCTCGGCGATCTTGACCCCGTGGTCGAGAGCGATGACCCGATCCGAGATCCCCTCGACCACGTGCATATCGTGCTCGATGACCAGGATCGCCAGCCCGAGCTCATCGCGCAGCCGGCCGATCAGCTCAGTCACCTCGTGGGTCTCATTGGGGTTCATCCCGGCCGCCGGCTCGTCGAGTAGGAGCAGCCGGGGCCGGGTGGCCAGGGCACGCGCGATCTCCAGCCGGCGGCGGTTGGCGTAGGACAGCACGTAAGCCGGCTGGTCCCAGCGGTAGCCCTGCAGCCGCTGGCCGAAGAACGCCAGTACCTCCTCGGCCAGCGCATCGACCTCGCACTCCTCTCGCCGCGCCCGCGGCAGACGCAGGATCGACTCCACCGGCGAGGCGCGCGTGTTTCCGTAGGTTGCGGACTTGACGTTCTCCTTGACCGACAGGTTCTGAAACAACCGCAGGCTCTGAAACGTGCGAGCGATCCCCAGCCGGGCGATCCGGTGCGGCTTGTGACCGGTGATCCGCTCGTTGGCGAGCCTGACCTCACCGTGGCTGGGAGCGTAGACGCCGGTGATCACGTTGAACACCGTTGACTTGCCGGCGCCGTTGGGTCCAATCACGCTGACGATCTCGCGCTCCCCGACGTGCAGCTCGAGCTCGCTCAGCGCCTTGAGGCCACCGAAGGACAGCGATACCCCGTCGAGCTTCAGCAGGGTTCCGGGGGGGGCCACCAGCGGGAGGCCCACTAGAGCAGCTCCACGCGGTGTGCGCCGAGCAGACCCTGGGGACGTGCGGCCATGGTCAGGATGAGGATGGCCCCGATCATGATCTGCGTGGTGATGGCCGGGTTGACGATCAGCCGGGACTCCCAGCAGCAGGCGGCCGCGAAGATGGTCGGGACCACCGCCAGCAGGCGCCGGGTGCCCTGCAGGCGGATGATGGCGATCAGGGCACAGATCAGCGTCACGAACAGGATGTTGCCGTAGGTGGCGGGATGAGCGGGGACGATCACCCAGTGGCTGACCAGCGAGCCGATCCAGCCTGAGCTGCCCGGCGCGCCCGCGACGGCCGAGGCCGACACCGCGCTGACGATCGCGCGGACCGCGAGGCCGAAGACGATCGTGCCGGCGCTCAGCAGCCCCAGGTAGCGCCACGGGCGCACGCGCACGAGCAGGGTGAGCAGGATCAGCCCGTAGAACAGATAGCCGGCGTCGGTGGGGCTGGAGAGCATCTGCTCGCCCACCGTGACCACGATCCCGCCCAGGATCGCGCCCGCGATGCTCCCAACCCCGCCCAGCACTAGGCAGGCGTAGATCAGGATCAGGATGTTGGCGGTGAAATTGGTCGGGAACACGTTGTTCTGCTCGGCCGCGAACAGGGTCCCGGCGAGCGCGCCGACCGTCGCGCTGAAGCTGAACGCCATGACCTTGAGCTTGTTGACCGGAATCGTCATCGCGCTGGCGGCGAGCGGATCGTCCTGGAGCGCCCGCCAGGCCCGCCCGGTGCGCGAGGTGTCGAGCAGGTGCAGGACCACCGCCAGGATTGCGACGATGGCCAGCGCGAGGTAGTAGAGGCCCTTCGGGGTGGTGATCGAGACCCCGAAGCTGTGCACCGGGTCCAGCCCGTACAGGCCGTTGACGCCGCCCAGAGTCCCTGGATCGATGTTGTTGACCACCTCGACGAACGCCTGGCCGACGAACAGGGTGACGATGGCCAGGTAGTCGCCCGACAGCCGCAGGGCGATCAGGCCGATCACCACACCCACGGCGCCGGCGGCCACGAGCACGATCGGGATCGATTCGATCGCCGGAAGGTGAGCGCCCCCCGCGCCCCCGCTGCCGAGCGCGTTGGACGAGAACAGGGCGTAGCCGTAGGCGCCGAAGCCGAAGAAGGCGATGTAGCCGAGGTCCAGCAGCCCGGCCCAGCCGACGGCGATGTTCAGCCCCATAGCGAGCAAGGCGTAGATCAGGCTGTTGATGGCGACCGTCTGGACGTTGACGTTGGCGGCGATCTGGCCGAAGACCAGCCCGAGCCCGACTACCAGGGCCAGGCGCGGCCACCAGCCGACGCGTGCTCGGGCCTGGTCAATACGGCCTCGCCAGCCGCTCTGGCGCTCGCGGCGCTCGCCGGGCCGGGCGACCCACTCGTCTACCCCGAGCCGAGCCATCAATCAGACCTTCTGGAGCGTCGGCGCCCCGAAGATGCCGGTCGGCCGGACGAGCATGGTGACGATCAGGATCCCAAACACGATCAGGTCCGTGTACTGGCTGGAGATGTAGCTGGAGGTGAACGACTCGCACAGCCCGATGAACAGCCCGCCGATCATCGCCCCAGGAAGGCTCCCGATCCCACCCACCACCGCGGCGGTGAAGGCCTTGAGGCCGGCCAGGAAGCCGATCGTGTTGGAGATCTGGTTGAAGGCCAGACCCGACATCACGCCGGCCACGCCGGCCATCGCCGAGCCGATGAAGAAGGTCAGCGCGATCGTGCGGTTAACGTCAATGCCCAGCATCTCGGCCGCTTCGCGATCGGAGGCGACAGCCCGCATGGACTTGCCGAGAACGGTGTGGTTGACCAGCCAGCGGAGCCCCAGCATCATCAGTACGCCGAGCACGATGATCATGCCCTGGACGATGTCGATCCGCAGCGCTCCGATGTGCAGCCCGCTCGAGAAGGGGAGGAACGACGGGGTCTGATAGCTGCGTGTGAACCCTCCAAACAACAGCAGCACCGTGTTCTCCAGCAGGAACGAGATCCCCAGCGCGGTGATCAGCGGGGCGATCCGCGGCGCATCGCGGAGCGGGCGATAGGCGAAGCGCTCCATCGCGACGCCCAGCGCCCCGCAGCCTCCAGCGGCCAGTGCGAACATGACCAGCAGGACCAGGGGCACGGGGGCCGACAGCGTCGTCGGGCCCCCAAACCAGTGGAGCACGAAGTAGCCGATGTACGCGCCGATCATGTAGACGTCGCCGTGGGCGAAGTTGAGCAGTTTCAGGACCCCGTAGACCATCGTGTACCCGAGCGCGATCAGCGCGTAGAGCATCCCGGTGGTCACGCCGTTGACGAGGGTTTGGA
>JALYTU010000681.1 GCA_030854125.1 Actinomycetota bacterium
GGCGGGACGACCGCGCGCAAACGGTTACGTTCGCGTCGCGGGCCGCGCTCAAACGGGCGCTGGGTCGGGGCGGCGAGCGCGAGCGCGGACAATTGGCGGCCGTGCGGGCGCTGCGCCGTGACTGAGATCCGGAAGGGGCCCGCTAACGCTTCGGCTGTGCGCAGTGACCGGCAAGCGGGGTCAGCCGGCGGCAACGCTCGAGCCTGAGCGCGCCGGCGGCAAAGGCTGAGTACACCGGCTTGGCGATCAGCCGGCCGCCGACGTCGTTGAACAGCCCCGCGAAGTTGAACGAGAACGTCCCGTCCTGCTCGGTGCTCGCCCACGTGTAGAAATAGAACGCCAGCATCCGCTGGGCAACGCGGTGGCGGGCCAGGATCGGCAGCAGCGTCCTGACGTCGGCGGCCTGTCCGGCCACGGTGGTCTGGCAGCAGAAGGTATCGGTCGGATGGTGACCGACCGAGGAGTTCCAGCCCGTCTCGGTGATCATGATCGGCTTGGCGCCGTCGCCGTAATGGCGCATCTGCGCTCGCATCAGGCTGAGGAAGCGGATGACGTTGCCCGGATCCTGCGTGTAGGGATGCGCGGCGACGACATCGAAGTCGTGCTGGACGCCGCCGCCCTGCTCGTAGAGCGTGGCCAAAAGCTGCCACGCCATATCGGGGAACCCGGGCAACACGACCTGTGCGGACGGATCGGCGGCCTTGATCGCCGCATGGGCAGCGGCGAGCAGCGGGACGAAGGACGAGGCGAAGGGCTGGGGCCAGTAGTAGTCAAAGCTCGGCTCGTTCCAGATCTGCCAGCGCTCGATCGGCAGCCGGGGCAACCCGCGGTGCGCGGCCCAGAAGCTCCCCTGTGGCCCGTAGCGATGGACGAGCGCAGCGGCATAGGCGGCATAGAGCGCGGGTTGGGCCGGCACGTCCAGCGTCCCGGGGTCACGCGCGGCCAGCGCGGCCCACGGCGGGCAGTACATGATGATTGGCAGGACCGTCATGCCCCTGGCCGCGGCCAGCGCCACGATCCGGTCGCTCTGACCGAAGGTGAACCCGCCGCCGGCGACCGGCTGGGCCGTGGCCCAGCTGAAGGTCGTGCGTACGCTCTGCACGCCACTGGCCTCCATCTGGTCGAACACCGGCGCGAGGTCCACGCCCGCTTGGAGCAGCGGTCCGTCGAGGTTCATGCCGACAAACCGCGATGGGACGGCCGCCACGGTCGAGCCGACCGGACGATGACGCGCGCGGGCGCCGGCGCCCGGCGCGGACATCAGGCCCGCGATCAGTGCGGCGAGCAGGAGCGGCAGAACCGCGGCGAGCGGGCGCATCGCCCCGGCAGTATGGCGCTCAGCGAGCCCGCTGAGCGCACCTGTCGGCCGTCGCGCCCTTGCGGCGGCAGCGTTCAAGCGCGAGGACACCCTGGCGAAAGAGCGGGTACACGGGTTTGGCGTTCAGCCGCCCGTTGACGTCATCGAAGAGACCGGCGAAGTTGAACGAGGGGGCGCCGGCGTACTCGTCCCCCGCCCAGGTGTAGAAGTAGAACCCGAGCAGGTTCATCGACCTGCGTCGGGCGGCGAGCAGCGGCAGCTCGGCCTTGACCTTGGCCATCTGCCCCGACGCGGTGGTCTGGCAGCAGAAGTTGTCCGCCGGGCGGTGTCCATATGAGGAGTTCCACCCCGTCTCGGTCACCAGCAGCGGCTTGCGGGTGTCACCGTGGCGTTTCATCGAGTCGCGCACGTACTGCAGAAAACGGATCACGTTGGCCGGTTGCTCGGTGTAGGGATGCACAGCCACGATGTCGAAATCGCGGGCCGCACCGGGCACCGAGTAGATCGTGTCCAGCAGCTTCCAGGCGAGGTCGGGGAAGCCGGCCAGGACGATCTTCGCGCCCGGGTCGGCCGCGTGGATCGCCGCGTGCGCGGCGGCCAGCAGCCTGACGTAGGTGGCGGCGAAGGGCTGGCGCCAGTAGTAGTTGAAGTTCGGCTCGTTCCAGATCTGCCAGCGCCGGATCGGCAGCCGGCGCGTCCCGGGATGCTCAGACCAGTAGCTGCCCTGAGGGCCGTAGCGGTGCACGAGCGCGGCCGAAAAGGCGGCGTAGGGGGCATCGTCGACCGGGTTGGCCAGCGTGCCGGGATCGTGCGGGGCGGCGTCCCAACTCGGCACGTAGATGATCACCGGCAGCACGGTCATCCCCCGCGCGGCGGCGGCGCCGACGAGCGCATCGGTCCGCGTGAAGTCGATCGGGCCACCCGGGACCGGCTGGGCCGCGGCCCAGTTGAAGGTCGTGCGCACGGCCTCGACGCCGGTGGACTCCATACGGGCGAAGACCGGCGTGAGGTTGATCCCGGCGTCCAGGAGCGGACCGTCCACGTTCATCCCGACAAACCCGAACGGCGTCGCCGCCGGCGCCGGGGTGCGGTTGGTGTGGTGGGCCGGCGCCGCGACGGCGAGCGCGGGCAGGATCAGGATCGCCG
>JALYTU010000682.1 GCA_030854125.1 Actinomycetota bacterium
GCGCTGTACCTCGTCGCGCTCGTGCTCGGCGGCCTCGGCGGACAGCAGCCCAAGCAAGCCCGCCAGCTCGCCAGCGAACTGGCCGCGCAAGGCGCGCCGGTCAACGACGAGTTGCTCGACCTGCTCAACGACGCGCGCTCCCGCGCGGTCAACTACAGCTCCGGCGTCGTCGTGCTCATCATCCTCGTGCTGATGGTCTTTAAGCCCTAAGCCGCTTGCCCCGGATAGACGAGCGAGGTCAGACTCCGGGGGTTCCGGCGATCCTCAGGCTGCGTTCGGACGAAACGCTCCGCCCGCGTCGGCCACGGGCGTGCGAAAGCCGACGTTCAGGCGATTCCAGCCGTTGATTGCCACGATCGCGAGGGTGAGGGCGACGATCTGCTCCTCGGTGAAGTGGGGCGAGAGCTCGTCGTAGACCTCATCTGGCGCGCCGCAGTCAGGCAGCAGCGTCAGCGCCTCACACCAACCCAGCGCCGCCCGCTCCGCCCGTCCAAAGCAGTCGGCTTCGCGCCAGACCGCGACCATGTCCGGGCGCTCTTCGGTTTCGCCAGCCGCACGCGCCTGACCGGCATGAAGGCGCAGACAGCAGGCGCAGCCGTTGATCTGCGAGGCCCTGATCTTTACGAGGTCCAACAGTACCGGGGCGCGTCGAGGCGGTGGTAGCGGCTGACGATCGACTGACAGCTCGTCCTCGCCGAGCACGGTGTAGACGTCTGACCCGCAGAGGTGCTCGACATCGCAGCGCCCAGTCGTCAGGTCCAGTGGGTGGAAGAAGCGGCCATCGGCGAAGCGGACCGCCCAGATCTTTCTAGCCCCGCTCGACCACGAATACGCTCGGACGCCCCCGGTTTGTGCGGCGCACGTGGCGTGCGCCGCGCTGAGTTCCGGGTCACTACTTGTTCGTGATCACCTTGCCCGACGGCGACATGACGTACCACAGGCCGCCGCTGAGGTTGATCGCCTGCCCGGCGTGGGCACCGGGAGTCGTGTCGGTGACATACAGATACAGCGGCCAGCCGGCATAGGTGACCACCTTGCCTCCGCTGGGATCGGGATCGCTGCCGAGCAGCGAGGCCTTCACTGCACCCGACGACGCCGCCTTCGCTCCGGCCGGGAGCATCACCGGCGGCCAGACCGCCGCGCACCCGCCAACACAGGTGACCTTCTTGCCCTTGTCCGGAGCGAACGTGTAGACCGTTCGGCCTTGAGCGTTGACGAGCACCGGGCCGAGACCGGGGATCGTCTTGGTGGCGATCTTCACCGCCGCCGACGCCGACGACGACGTGCTAGCGCTCGATGTTGCCGCCGACGTCGAGCTCGCCGGTGCCGCCGCGCTGCTCGTGGACTTGGAGCTGCTCGAGCTGCCGCAGCCAGCGATGGCGAGCACGGCGGTGGGCAGAATCAGAAACGCGAATAATTTACGCAACATAGCCTCCTTTCGACTTTGATCATAGGCACGGCAGGACCGTGGTCGGCACGGCCGAACGAGGGGGCAAACGCGAGCCCCGCTCAACCGCAGCGAGCCCCGGCCGAGCCCACCGCCGCCGGTCGTGGAGCCGTCACAGCGCCTTCAGTCGCTTGACGTCGTGATGAGACTCAACGCCCGCCGGGCACGGCTCGACTAATCTCGCAGGCAACCGCACACCCCGCTGTGCCCAGATCCTTAAGGCGAAGGGAAACCTCTAGGAGGCAACACGCGATGTCAATCAGCGAGCAAGCGCTCCGGCCGGTTCCTCAGGTCATCGCGCACGAGATCGTTCAGCCGCACGAGACCAAGCGGTGGGTGGACTGGGTCACAACCACCGATCACAAGAAGATCGGGATCATGTACCTGGTCCTGACCTTCGTCTTCTTCTGCCTGGGCGGGGTCGAGGCGCTGATGATGCGCCTGCAGCTGAGCGTGCCCAACAACACGCTGCTCACGTCGGAGCACTACAACCAGCTGCTGACGATGCACGGGACGACGATGGTCTTCCTGTTCGTCGTGCCGGTATTTGCCGGGTTCGGGAACTACTTCCTGCCGCTGATGATCGGCGCGCGCGACATGGCCTTCCCGCGCCTAAACGCGCTGTCGTTCTGGCTGCTGCTGTTCGGCGGGATCGTGTTCTACTTCACCCTGTTCTTCAAGCCGCCCAACGCCGGCTGGTGGAGCTATCCGCCGCTGTCGAGCATCCAGTTCTCCCCGAGCGGTGGGCAGGACGCGTGGATCTTCCTGATCCACATCACCGGCATCTCCTCGATCCTCGGCGCGATCAACTTCTACGCCACGATCGTCAACATGCGCGCGCCCGGCATGACCTGGGGTCGCCTGCCGCTGTTCATCTGGGGGCTGCTCGTGTACGCGATCATGCTGATCATCGCGATCCCGGTGGTGGCCGCCGCGGTGACGATGCTGCTCACCGACCGGCACTTCGGCACCCACTTCTTCGACCCCACCGCCCACGGCTCGCCGATCCTCTGGCAG
>JALYTU010000683.1 GCA_030854125.1 Actinomycetota bacterium
TCCCACCGGCGAGGACAAGCACGCCGGCTGATCCAAACGCCCAGACTCGCGCGCGAGAGGACACGTACCGAAAGTACACCGCGGACGATCCGCCGACCGGGAGTCCGGCAAGGGATCGACGACGAGCAGCTCGCCTGTCCGTGGCGCGAGACCGCCAGACGTTGCCGCGGCGGGCTCGGTTTGCGCTCGTCGACAGGCGCCGCGCGACGAGAGGTCGCCAACATCGGCATCGCGTCACATACTGTCCTGGGAATCCACCGCGAGGAGACCAGCATGCCTGACCCAGCAACCAGCGTTATCCGCCTTGTCGCCATCGACGATCTCGACCAGCGCCAGGTGACCGTCGTTGAGACGCCGCACGGTCCGCTCGCGGTCGGCATCAGCGACGGCGAGCCGTTCGCGGTTTCTAACCGCTGTCGCCATCTCTTCGCGTCGCTCGGGAAAGGACGGGTCGCGAGCGACGGGTGTCTTGAGTGTCCGTGGCACGCGGCCCGCTACGACGTACACACGGGTACGATGACCCGCGGCCCACAGGGCGCGTTCAAGCCATTAGCGGGCGTCGTGAAGAACACGACAGGCGCGCGAGCGCTCAAAACATTCCCTGTCGCGCTGCGCGACGGCGCGATCTGGCTGCAGGACTGACAGCTCCCGCCTCGCGCCTAAAAACACTGCCGTCGGTGAATCTTTGAGCTCGCCCTCGCCCGGCCCGACCCCTCGGACCTTCGATGCTCAACTAGACGAGCCGCCCACTGTCGCAAAGATCGACATCCGGCATTCTCGAAGACGCTGCCGGATTTAAGACCTACCAGCCACGCCTTCGAGCCGTCGCTCACTTCCCCAATCCACGAACCACGGGCCGCGAGGCACGTCGGCGTCAACCGGATCAGGCTGCCGCTTCGGGTCCACCAACTCGTGAAGCAGAACCGGCTCGGACGTGACCGCTGAGGCGACGATGCGGCAGTCTGTGAGGCTGGCGCCGCGCCGGCTGCTGGTCGTCAGGAGGGTGGTTCTTGGGCCGCCGGGTCACGTTCCCGTTGGTGACCCGCTCGAACAATGATGCGATCACGTTCTCTCGACCAAGACGAAACGCAGCGCAGATCGCGAGCTGGTAGGCGGCGAGCGTCCCGTTTGGGAGGATGCTCTCATGCAGTCCAAGGCAGGCGCCACTGGTTGTATCGCCGCAGTTGGCATCGCCTGCTCGGCAAGGCCTTGGTGGATGAGACGATTTGGCCGCCGTCTGGGCGGCCGGTCTGCAGTCGCGTTGACGGTGGCCACGGCGGCGGCAATCGCCGGATGTGCAAGCGCGGCAGCCGGCACGAATCCGCAGCTCGTGGCAATGGCCACTCCGGGCGCTTGCTCGCAGAAGACAAGGCAGACGCTCCCCGAGGAGCGTTGGACGGCGGCGCGTGACCAGCTCGCTCCGCCCGGCGCCAGCGCGATCCGGCTGTGCCGCTATTCCGGTCTGAACGCACACCCGCGCTTGACGCTCGTAAGCTCGCGGCTGCTCGATGATCCGGCGCTGGTGCGTCGGCTTGTGAGCGAGTTCGATCGGCTTCCCTCGCTTCTTGGCGCGGTCGCGTGCCCATCGGACGATCTCTCGCAAATCGGCGCGCTGCTCGCCTATCCGGGTGGCCATGAGGGGAGGAGCAGCGTCGGTCTCACCGGCTGTGACCTCGTCACGAACGGCACGGTGCGTCGAACTGCCGCGGGGTTAGGGTCCCCCCGGGCGTTCGGGCCGCAGCTGGTCACCCAGCTCGAGCAGCTAGTCGACGGGCGCCGACGGCCGGGGACGGGCAGCGCCGAGGCGCTTGCGCACGGCCACTGGTCGGTACTGGCACGCTCGCCGCTTGGCACACGATATGGAGCGACGGTCATCTGGGACGGCCGCGAGCTGCTCGAGCTCGGCGGCACCGCCGGCGGTCGCCTCGGCGGCGCGCCGAACGACACGGGCGCTGCCTATGACCCGTCCCGACACCGGTGGCGCAGAGTGACAAGCGCACCCGCAACCGTCCTGCCCGCCAACGCTGCGTCGGTGTGGACGGGCCGCGAGGTGTTCGTATACGGCGCCCCGACGCTACCCAACGAGACGAGCACGAACGTAGCTGGTCTCTACGACCCGGCGACCAACCGCTGGACGGTCAGCCGCAAGGCCCCGATCGGCCCGTTCATTAACCGTCCGACAGCCGTCTGGACCGGCAACAAAGTGATCGTCGCCGGAATGGCTGGCGCAATCCAGCAGCGGCTTGAGGTTGCCAGCTACGACCCAGCAACCGACACGTGGGCATCACCCGAGCCTCCGATCATCGCAAGCCATCCGCCCCAGGCGATGGCAATGGTCGCCACGAACGATGGCGTGCTGTTGTGGTCGCTGTGGGGACGGACCAAGCAGACCGGTCCGGGCTCGTTCAGCGGTTACTCAGGAGTTGACGTGTTCCAGATGAGCCCATCTGGAACGTGGATCAA
>JALYTU010000684.1 GCA_030854125.1 Actinomycetota bacterium
ACGAACGTCTCCCTCCCCATCTTCATGTGGCGCCGGCATCGGGCGATCTTCTCCCCGCTCCGGCACGTACTCGTCCCCACTCTCGGATCAGCTGTCCTGATCGTGCCGTTCATCGAGCTCTGCGCTCCGGGGCAGCCGTCGCCCTACAACGCGTTTCCCTACGTCGCCCTGGCCGTGCTGGCGGCCGCTGCCGCGATCGCCGGGATCGTCCTACACCGCCACCCGTCCACAGGACGTAGCGCCACCAAGCCGTAGCCGTACATCGACCCCCTTCGCCAGAGAGGCGCTCTCGCCCAGACCACCGCTGCCGACCGAAACCGGAAGCCTGGCCGGACCGCGAGCGCATCTCGGGTGCTGGCCGCACGAGCGGAAGCGGCAACGGGTGTTGCCGAGATTCCGTCCGACGTCTCTGGCGAGCTGTAAGACGCCCGGGGACGCATTCGCTGGCTGTAGACGCACTAAACGGAGAGGGAGGGATTGACGCCCTTGTACGGAGAAAGCCCCGTAACCGGTTTTCGAGACCGGCGCGAATAGGCCGAATCGCCCGTGTTTATTCGGGGTCCCCGTCTGGGAGGAACGAATTACGGAATGCGAGCCATTCTGAAATGACAAGCTCGCGCAGAAAGTGCCTGCCGGAAGAGCCGTCAGTCCGGCCCGAGAACGGCCATGAATCCATGGCAGCGAGCACGGCGTGAGTTACCAACGTGGCAACCCTACGTCAGGGACGCGCTGCGCGAGCTCGACGAGGTACGGGCGTTGCCGCTGATCGGCTGAGCGCGCTCATATCCCGCCGAGCTGGACCATCGGGCCGACTGCCTTCGTGCCTAGGACGGCGTCCAACTGCCACAAAGCGTCGGCACATGACAGTGGTGCGGTTTCTACGCGTATGGTCGCGCTGGACTACGGATGGCAGCGACCCGCCGCGGGCCTAGTTTGAAAGCGTAAGAACACTCCGGAAAGGGAGCACGATATGCCGCAGACAACCACCAAACCAGCCAAGCCCGCAGCCCGGCGTAGCCACGACGCGAAGGCACCGTCGCACCGCAACGCAGAACCAGCTGCGCCTCCCGGCGCGCCGGTGATCGACCGCACCAGAGAACTGTCTGAGGACGTGCTCAAGTCAGTCGAAGCCACCCAACGGGCAGCGATCGACGCGGTCCGCAAGTTCGTCGAGAGCGTCGACCAGGCGCTTCCCCTCCATGGCGAGGGGCCGTCTCGTCGCCAAGCGGTCGTCGACTCCGCATTGGAGATGGCCGACCGGCTGGTTCACACCCAGTACGACTTCATTCGCAAAGTGATCGACAACGCCGGCGAAACCCTGAACAAGCCGGGCGATCGCAAGTCAGCGACCGACGCTAAGTCGAGCAACCGCGTGAAGCACTGAGCGCAGGCTCTAAGCGGGCGCTGGGCGTCCGCCATGACGGTGTGCGCGAGCGCCGCCGCAGGTTGCGGGACTCGATTTTGCCGAGCGCCGCGGCCTTGCGACGGCGCCGAAGTTGCGGTTTTCCCCATCAGCTCCCGGCCACATATCGAGGCTCTGACGGCATGTCGAGACGTCGGAAGCAGCGCCGCCGTGGTTGACGGGCACCGGCTGCTCCCCAGGCGCCCAGGGCCGCCTGACAGCACCTAGATGGACCGCACACTCGGCCCGCAACGCCGTCGCCCTCCGTCCTCTCGAGACGACCGACGCAGTAGGCTAGCCGGGACCCGTACTGCGCTCGTTGCGAGGCTCTTGCTGTCACCGGCGACGGGCCTGCGTTTTGCGCTGGCAAGGGGGGCTCGCGGTCGCGGCCGCCCCGCTTACCCGGCTCAAAAGCAGGTGCGCCGGGATCGATTGCGAAGGACCGGGGACGAGACCGTCAACCCTGCGTGCGCCTCCGTTCGCACGCAGCTTCGAGTTGGTAGTAGCCGTGCCCCCGGATTTCTGCGAGGGGAGCCCGGACCCAGCACCCAGGTCGCGACGCGCGCGCTATTGAGCGTATGCAGAAGGTCCAACAGGTCTGCGCCGACGTATCCGGACACACCGTGAGCGTCAGCCGGCAAGACGGCGAGATCCCATTGCACCGGCCCACAGCATGTGGCCCACCGAAGGCCCAATGGGTGAGGGATGAGAGGGGCTGGCTCCGCGGGTCGCCCTGCCGGGGAGGTCGCAAGCCGCACCGGAGCTGCTGCTGTCAAGAGTCACGGTGGTGAGCGTCGGGGGCAAAGGCGCGTCGGTGAGCGCGTCAGGTGGGCCGAGAGGCGAGCGTGCGCGGTCCACGTGGTGACGTGTCGAAAACTGCGTTGATGACATCGAACTGGGCAGCCCGGGAGGTTGCTCGGAGCGATCGCTTGTCGCGGGGTGTACGATCAGGGAGTTCGCTCAAACGCTTGGCGGGCAGTAGTTTTCCGGCTCCAGCTCTCGGCCGATGTGGGTGGTGTTGACCGTCGATGGTCGCCACTGTAAGCACTCGACAGGAG
>JALYTU010000080.1 GCA_030854125.1 Actinomycetota bacterium
GTGCCCGGGCTCATCCAGATGACGGCGATGATCCGCAGGTAGTAGGCCAGCGAGATCATCGCGCCGATCACCAGCACGACGCCCAGCCAGGTGTAGTTGCCGTTGATCAGCGCGTGGATGAGCTGGAACTTGCCGATGAAGCCGACGGTGCCGGGGATCCCGGCCAGCGCCAGCATCGCGATCGTCATCGGCCAGGCGAGCAGCGGGCGGCGCGCACCGAGTCCGGCCAGCGAGCTGATCTCGTCTCCATCCGGGCGCTCGGCCTGGGCGGCGACGATCACCGCGAAGGCGGCGATGTTCATCAGCAGGTAGAAGATGAGATAGAGCACGGTGGCATCGACCCCGAGCTTGGTCGCGACGACGACCCCGGCGAGCATGTATCCGGCCTGGGCGACGCCCGAGTAGCCGAGCATCCGCTTCATCGAGGTCTGGCCGAGCGCGCCGACGTTGCCGACCACGATCGTGATTGTCGCGATGGTGGCGAAGGCCGGGGCCCAGGTGGCGTGGGTGCCCAGCACGGCGGTGTCGAAGAAGCGCAGCAGCACTCCGAAGGCGGCCGCCTTGGTGGCGGTGGCCATGAACGCGGTGATCGGGGTGGGGGCGCCCTCGTAGACGTCCGGGGTCCACTGGTGGAAGGGGGCGATCGAGGCCTTGAAGGCAAAGCCGGCCATGACCAGCGCCAGCCCGGTGAGCAGCAGCGGGTCGCCGAGCAGTCCCCCGGGGATCTTGCCGGCGTGGATCGCGGCGGCGATGCGCTGGAACTGCATCGCTCCGGTGGCGCCATAGACGAGCGCGAGACCGTAGAGCAGGGTGGCCGATCCGACCGATCCGATGACCAGGTACTTCAGCCCGGATTCCAGCGAGCCCTCGCGCAGGAACTCCGAGGCGCACAGCACGTAGAGCGGGATCGAGAGCAGCTCAAAGCCGATGAACAGGGTGATCAGGTTCTGCGAGGAGACGAGCACCGCCATCCCGAGCACGCTGAACAGCAGCAGAGTGTGGTACTCGCCGTGCCCCGCGGACTCGGCCGCGGCGCTGCGCAGCGAGAGGATCACGGTGGCGATCCCGGCGACCGCGAACAGCATGTCGAGGATCAGCGCGAGATCGTCGATCGCCAGCGCGCCCGAGATGATCGACGCCGGATGGTTGAACCGCGCGATCGCCAGGCCGAGCGACGCACCGAGGGTGACGATGGTCAGCAGGGGGACGATGCGCGAGCGCACGAAGCCGGCGGACAGCAGTCCGACGATCATGACCACCAGCGCACCGACGCCGAGCACGAGCAGTGGCGAGAACGACAGCCAATCGATGTGGGGCCCGGTCAGTTTGGCGGCGTGGTGGAGGGTGGTGTTCATGGGTGGGTGCTCGCGGGGAGCGGCGCGTAGGCGGTCGATGAGAGGGGCGGGTAGGAATACCAGCCGGGCCCTCGGGCGGCGAGCCGCTGCGCGGTCTGGGCGGGAATCACGTCAGCGCGGGCGGCGCGCTCGGAGCGGCTCAAGCCGAACTGGGGATAGAAGGCGAACACGAGGATGATCCCGATGATCGGCACGATCGCCAGGGCGTCACCGAGCCCGACCTCGCGCGAGTGCACGCCGGCTCCCACGCGGTTGTGCATCGATTGGACGTAGAGCCGCAGCGCGTAGGCGGCGGCGCCGATCACCCCGAGCGAGGCGATCATCGCCACGGCCAGCTTGGCCTTGAACAGCCCGAGCAGGATCAGGAACTCGCCGGCGAAGTTCGCCGAGCCGGGGATCGCCAGCGTGGCCAGGGACACGATCAAAAACAGGCTGGCCAGGATCGGGGCCCGGAACGCGATCCCGCCCATGTCGGCAAGCAGCTCGGAGCCGCCGGCGCGGGCGGCGAGCACGGCGACGAAGAAGAACAGCGGGGCGGTCGCCAGCGCGTGGTTGAGCATCTGCAGCAGCGCGCCCTGCACGCCCTGGGGCTGCAGCGAGAAGATCCCCAACGTGATGAACCCCAGCTGCGCGACGCTCGAGTAGGCGATCACCATGCGCGCGTCCGGGCTGGTCATCGCCACGCCGGTCCCCCACAGCACCGACAGCAGCGCGATCACCAGCATCAGCGTCTGGTAGTGCGCCGAGGCGTAGGGGAACAGCGGCAGCACGATCCGCAGAAAGCCGTAGGCGGCGACCTTGGAGAGGACCGCCGAGAACACTGCGACGGCGGGGATCGGCATCGCCTTGTAGGCGTCAGGCAGCCAGCCGTGGAAGGGGACGAGCGGCATCTTGACCACGAACGCGGCGGCAAAGCCGAGGAAGATCCAGTTCTGGGAGCTGTGCGACAGCGGCAGTCCCTTCAGCGCCGAGATCACGAAGGTGATCGGGGTGTGGTGGTCGCTCGCGGCGATCACGCCGGTGGCGATCGCGGCCACGAGCATGAAGAACGAGCCGATCAGCGTGTAGATCACGAGCTTGGTGGTCGCCCGCACCCGGTCCGGGCCACCCCACATTCCGGTCAGGAAGTAGAACGGGATCAGCATCAGATCAAAGAAGGCGACGAACAGGATCAGGTCCTGGGCGCAGAAGGCGCCGAGCACCGCACTCTGGGCCAATCCGAGCTGGAAGACGAACAGGCCGGGGTGCTCCCACTCCCGCGTCGCCGAGAAGATCAGTGCGGCGCTGAAGATGACCGTGGTCAGCAGGATCAGGGCGACGTTGAGCCCGTCCAGCCCGAGCTTGTAGTGGATGCCCAGGGACTGGATCCAGACCGAATCAGTCACGAACTGCAGGCCGCCGCCCCCGCTGTCAAAGCGGGCCACGAACGAGATCGCCAGCGCGATCGTGACCAGGCTGCCCAGCGCGGCCACCCGGCCGGGCAGGCGCGCCGGGAGCACCGCAGCGATCAGGCCGATGACGGCCGGTAGCCAGATGAGGATCGAGAGACTCACGCGGCGGAGATCAGGAAGTAGAGGGCCATGCCGCTGATGCCGACGAGCATCGCCGCGGCGTAATAGCGCAGAAAGCCCGTCTGCAGCCGGCGCACTCCCGCCGACAGGCCACGGACCACGCCGGTGGTGCCGCCGGTGACTCCGCCGGCGATGACGCCGTCCTCGAGCGCGGTGCCGGCGAAGCGACCGAGCCACTGGGCGGGGCGCACGACGCTGAGGTCGATCAGCTCGTCGAAGTACCACTTGTTGGACAGGAAGCGGTGCAGGCCGGCGAAGCGCGCCTGCAGGCGCGCCGCGGTGCCCGCCTGCACGACCCAGATCCGGTAGGCGATCGTGATGCCGGCCAGGCCGATGACCGCGCCAATGATCAGGCCGACCCAGGCCGAGCCGTTGCCCGGGTCCAGGTGGGCTAGGCGCGAGCTGGCAAAGGTCGGCTCCAAGAAGCGCGTGACGCCGTTGTCGACACCCGGGATCTGCAGTGCGCCGCCGGCGATCGCCAGCAGCGCGAGGATCGCCATCGGGATCTTCATGGCCAGGTCACGCTCGGCGATGTGGTGCTCGGGGCCCGGGAAGCCGACGTCGGTGTCCTCGGCCTCGCCGGTGGCGGGGTTGGTCGGCGTCTCGTGGTGGACCATGTGGCCGTTCGCGAGCTCGCGGGCCTCCGCGCAGGGCTCGCCGAAGAAGGCGCGGAAGATCATCCGGAAGGTGTAGATACCGGTCAGCAGGGCACCGACGTAGCCGAGGATGCCGAGGATCTCAAAGCCCCCGCCGCGGTGATTGAGGTAGGCGATGATGTCGTCCTTGGACAGCCACCCCGAGAAGGGGGGCAGGCCCGACAGGGCCAGACCACCGATGATGAAGCAGGCGAAGGTGAACGGCATCGCCTTGCGGAAGCCGCGCATCCGGTCCAGCGACTGCTCGCCGCCCATCGCACCGATCAGCGAGCCGGCGGCCATGAACAGCAGCGCCTTGAAGAACGCATGGGTCATGAGGTGAAAGAGGCCCGCCGAGTAGGCGCCGACCGACACGCCCATGATCATGTAACCGATCTGGGACATCGTCGAGTAGGCGATCACCCGCTTGAGATCGGTCTGGACGACCGCGATCGTGGCCGCGATCAGCAACGTCGCGCAGCCGATGATCGCGCCGACGTCGGCGGCCGTGGTGGCCAGCTCGAACAGCGGGTGCATGCGGGCGATCAGGTAGACGCCCGCGGTGACCATCGTGGCGGCGTGGATCAGCGCCGAGACCGGGGTCGGCCCTTCCATCGCGTCGGGCAGCCAGGTGTGCAGCGGCACCTGGGCGGACTTGGCGAACGCGCCGACGAGCAGCAGCAGGCAGCCGGCGACGAGATCGGTCGAGTTGTGGCCGAACACGTGGGGGACGGCGGCGAAGGTCTTGACGAAGTCGAGCGTGTGTGTGTGGCGGAGGATGAAGAACGTCCCCAGCACGAGGCCGACGTCGCCGACGACGTTGATCACGAACGCCTCGATGCCCGCCCGGGTGGCGGTCGTGCGCCGGTACCAGAACGAGATCAGGATGTAGGAGGCGAAGCCGACGAACGCCCAGCCGACGATCAGCAGCAGGAAGTTGCCGGCCATGACCAGCAGCAGCATCGAGAAGACGAAGAAGTTCAGGTAGGCGAAGAAGCGCGAGTAGCCGCGGTCGGACTTCAGGTACGCGACCGAGTAGAGGTGGATCAGCGTCGACACCCCGGAGACCACGAGCGCCATCAGAATCGAAAGCGGATCGACGAGGATCGACATCTGGCCGTCGACCCCGACGGTCGAGGCGTAGTTCCACAGCGAGGAGGTGACCTCACGGGCGCTCTCGGGGCGGCCGAGCAGGCTGATCAGCGCGCCCACCGCGCTGGCGAAAGAGAGCAGGATGGCCAGCGTGCCGATCGCGCCTGCGACCGAGCCGCGCTGCAACCGGAAACCGAGGCCGATGACGACGGTCCCGATCAGCGGGAAGAGCAGGATCAGCCAGCCGTAGGTCGTGGTGCTCATCGCGCGATCAGCCCCGCAACTCGTTGAGCTCGTCGACGTTGACCGCCATCTGACGCCGGTAGATGGCGACGATCAGCCCGAGGCCGACGGTGACCTCGCAGGCGGCCACGACCATCACGATCAGCGCGAAGATCTGCCCATCAGCGCCGCCCCACAGCCGCGAGAAGGCGACCAGCGCCAGGTTGGCGGCGTTGAGCATCAGCTCCAGGCAGAGCAGAATGACCAGCGGGTTGGGCCGAGTGAGCACACCGGCGGCGCCGATGCAGAAGATCATCGCCGAGACGACGAGATACCAGCCGATCGCCATTACCAGCCCCCCTGGCCGCGGTCGGCGGCGGCGCCGGCATTCGGGCGCTCGGCCTCAGAGTCACGGTCCCGGTCGGGCTCGGTGCCAAATCCGCTGCGCACGCCGGTGCTCTCGGCCATCGTCCCGGTCAGCAGCGAGCGCGGGGTCAGCAGGCGCTGGGTAAAGGCCTCGTCGGGACCCTCCAGACCGCGCCGGCGGCGAGCCAACACGACGGCGCCGATCGCTGCCACCAGCAGCAGCAGCGAGGCGAGCTCGAACGGGAATAGGTACGTGGTGAGAAACAGACGCCCGATCTCCTTCGGGGTGCCAAACCCGAACACGTAGCCGGCGCCGTCGCCCGAGATGCCCTTCAAAGCGGTGCCGAGCATCGCGATGCACAGCTCGATCGCCAGTGCGAAGGCGAACAGCGGTCCGAGCACGCGCAGTGAGCCGGCACTGGCCGGAAAGCCGGTGTCGGGCTCCTCGGCGCCGCCCACGTAGGCGACCACGAACACGTAGAGGACCATCACCGCGCCCGCGTAGACGACGACTTGGGCCGCGGCCACGAACTCGGCCCGCAGCAGCAGGAACAGCGCCGCCAGGGCGATCAGATGCCCGACGAGCGCGAGCACGCTGTAGAAGGGGTTGCGCATCAGGACCACACCCATCGCGCCCGTGATCGCGCCGATTGCCGCGATGAAGAACAGAACCGCGGACATCTGGGCCTACTCGCCCTCGCGTCGCAGCGGCGTGCGCTCGATCGGCTCGGCGAGCAGCATCTCCTTGGTGAAGATGAGGTCCGAGCGCGTGTAGTCCGACATCTCGTAGTCGTGCCCCATGGTGATCGCGTCAAATGGGCACGCCACCTCGCAGTAGCCACAGAAGATGCAGCGGGAGAGGTTGATCTCATACACGGCGGCGTAACGCTCGCCGGCCGAGATCCGGTGCTCGGGCGTGTTCTCGGCCGCGACGACGCGGATGCAGTCCGCCGGGCAGGCGGCGGCGCACAGCGAGCAGCCGACGCACTTCTCCAGGTGCGAGTCTTCGAAGCGGTGCAGCTTGTGGCGACCGCGGAAGCGGGGGTAGACCGGAGTCTTCTGCTCGGGGTACTGGATCGTCGTCGGACCCTCGACGACACGACCGAAGGTCGTCTTCAGCCCGCGCAGGGTCTCGCCGAACACGCGGTAGGCCCCGCGCGCGGCGCCGGCGGCGGGCGCGCGGATCACCTCGATCACGTCGGCGCCGGGGTCATAGGGTGGGGTCATGGGTTCCTCTCGTCACGGCTCACGCGACCACGACGATCGCGGTCACGAGCAGGTTGAGGGTGGCCAGCGGGAGCAGGATCTTCCAGCCGAAGGACATCAGCTGGTCATAGCGCAGGCGGGGGAGGGTGGCGCGGATCCAGATGAACAACGTGAAGACGACGAACATCTTGGCCAGCACGACGATCGGATCCACCCAGCCGGGGGGATGGATCCCGAACGGCATCAGCCAGCCACCGAGGAACAGCGTGACCGCCATCCCGGAGACGACGATCATGTTCGCGTACTCGGCGAACAAGAAGGCGGCGAAGGCGGTCCCACCGTACTCGGTGAAGTAGCCGCCGGCGATCTCCGTGTCAGCCTCGACGAGATCGAACGGCGTACGGTTGGTCTCGGCGAACGACGCCGTCATGAAGATCAGAAAGCCGACGAACTGGGGGATGCAGTACCACATGCCTCCCTGCGCATGGACGATCCCGGTCAGCGACAGGGTGCCGGCGGTGATCAGCACCCCGACGAGCGACAGACCCTGGGAGACCTCGTAGGAGATCAGCTGCGCGGCAGCGCGCATCGAGCCCAGGAACGAGTACTTCGAGCCCGAGGCCCAGCCGCCGAGCATGATCCCGTAGAAGGAGATGCCGCCGAAGGCGAACACGAACAGGGGCCCGACCGAGACGTCGATCCCGTACAGGCCGACCTTCTGGCCGAGGACGTCCTGAACATCGCCGAACGGGATCAGGGCCAGCGACGCGATCGCAGTGAGGATCGCGATGGCGGGAGCGATCCGGAACAGGTAGGCGGTCGACGTCGAGGGCCGGAACGGCTCCTTGGTGGCGAACTTGAGGATCTCGGCCAGCGGCTGCATCAGTCCGAAGGGACCGACGCGGTTGGGGCCGTAGCGGTTCTGGAAGCGGCCGAGCAGCTTGCGCTCGTAGACGGTCAGGACCGGCAGGATCCCGAACATGACGCCGAAGATGACCAGCGCCTTGATGATCTGGACCCACCACGGCTCGAAGTAGCTGACCGACGCGTTGGCGATCACGGGCGGATCACCTCGATCAGCGGCTCGGTGAGCGCGTTGGCCGACTGCTCGGACAGGCCCTCGGCGAGGAACGCGCTGCCGGCGGGCACGCCGGTGCGGATCGTCGCCGTCGCGCTGATCCGGGTTCCGTTCTGAGCTACGTGGACCTTCTCCCCGTGGGCGATACCGAGGCGCTGCGCGTCCTGGGGGGAGAGCTCGAGGCTCTGGCCGACGGCGAGATACTTCAGCGCGGGGGAGATCTCGACCTCGGGGGAGGCCCACAGGGGCCGGTAGGTGCCCAGCCGCAGGTGTCCGTTGGTCAGCTCCGGCGCGTGCGCGGCGGGTGCGGTCTGCGCGGCGGGGGCGCCGTCGGCGTCGTCACCCGGGAACGCGGCTGCGCCCTCGGTCTCCGGCCAGCGGATGCCGTGCCCACCGATCGCGTCGAGGGTCAGGCCGGCGTAGAACGGAACGGCGTCCACCAGCTGGGCGAAGGCGTCGGCGCTGCGGTCCACTCCGAAGTCGCCACCGGCGCGGCGCTCGAGCTCGGCGAGCACGGCCCAGCCGGGCTGGACCTCCCCCGGGTGCGCGATCGCCATCCGCAGCCGCTGCAGGCGGCCGTCGGGGTGCACGGCGGTGCCCTCCTTCTCGGCGTGGGACTCGGCGGGGAAGATGACGGTGGCGTGCTCGCGCAGACCCTCGGTCATCACCGCGGCGTGCGCGACGACGAGCGCGGCGCTGGCCAGGGCCGCCTCCCAC
>JALYTU010000081.1 GCA_030854125.1 Actinomycetota bacterium
TTCCTGCGAATCCGGGGAGGATCGACGGCGATGCTCAGCTGGCGAGCATCGGCCCGAGCCGCTGCTCCAGCGCCGCGCGTGGAAGCGCACCCACGATCCGGTCGACCTCGTGCCCGTCGCGGATCACTACCAGGAGCGGGATGGACTGGGCGCCGAACCGGGCAGCGAGTTCGGGGTTTGCGTCGACGTCGACTTTGACGACTTTCAGCTGTCCGGCGTGCCGGCTGGCGAGGTCCTCGAGCACCGGCGAGATCATCCGACACGGTCCGCACCACGCTGCCCAGAAATCAACAACCACGGGCACTGAGGCGCTCGATTCCGCGGCGAAGCTGTCCGCGTCAGCATCGACTAACCACGGAAGCTCCGATTTGCATCTCGGGCAGCGAGGAAACCCGGAAGCGATCGGGCCAACGCGGTTGCGCGCTCCACAGCTCGGGCAGACGATGATGGCCATGGCCACGAGGGTAGACGTCCGCCTGATCGCCCGACCGGGCATCGAGCCTGACGCGATGCTCCACCGGAAGTCGACCATTGCCCACCGATGCGTCGCCGCGACCGAACCGCCCCCGGCACAATCTGCATCGCCGCTCAGACAGCCAAGCGTCGACAGGCCGCTTCACGCTACGTGTTCGGCGACACCAGTTCGGTTCGCTCCGCCGATATTCCTCGTGGGCTAGGGACAAGCAAGCGAACGCGCGATCTGAGGAGCGCCGGGGCGCCGGTGCTGTTCAAGCGACCGTGCGGTAGGCGGCGGTCCACGACGCGCATGCGAACGTCCGCGATCTGTGCACACAGTCGTGCTTGAGTGGTAGGAGGGGCTGTTACTCGGACCACTAGGCGGCTACAAGTAGCCGCCGCAGGTCTGTCAGCCTGACGCGGATGTCGGTCGCCGGTCGGGCCAGCGGGCGTGAGTCGCTCGGGCCCGGCGAGGATCGCAGCGAGCGTCAGACGGAACGTCGAGCCGCGGATCCGGCCGTTGAGATGGTTGGCAGCGATCCTCTTGCCGAGTGTCATCGCGCCGGCCTTGTTTGATGGCCACTTGGTCACTCCGGTCTGCCCCGTGTAGATCCGTCCCGGCTTCATGGTGTGTCCGAGGCCGTGCGTGAGCGTCTCCGCCCCCGGTGTGTCGACCCACCAGGAGTACAGGCCGGGCTGGTTCAGCTCTTGAAGATCGGCAGGCCAGTCGTTCGCCGCGATGCGCCTTGGTCTTTCCTGGAGCGCGTGGAGCGCGCGGCGTACCTGCGCGGGCGTAGCGTGACGCTGTCGCTCGGCGGCCGAGAAGTGCCTTCGGTACCACGACAGCTGACGTCCCATCGTCAGTCCGAGCAAGGGCTGCTCAATGGTCGCGCCGAGCTCGTACAGTCCCTGCGCGATCGCTGCTCGGTATGCGGTCCCGGCGTGCACGTCGAAGGTCATCCCGCCCAGCGAGCCGAAGCGTGCCTGCAGGGCCTCAACGATCCGTCCCCCCCGGCGCGTCGAGCGCTAGCGGTGAGATCAGCGAGAGCAACGTTGTAGGGAGCAACCGACTGCTCGGGATCCAGAAGGCCGTACTTGGCACTGAGGATCAACCACGGGCAACCGGCGGCTTCCGCGTACGCGCGCCTGCCGTTCCACAGCGGCGAGACGTACAGGTCCTTCGCCGGCGCGCGATCCCCGAGCTTGAGCTTTACGCAGCCGAGCAGCACCACCCGCGTCGTCGGCGAACCCGTCCTGGTTCTGGCCGCCGAGCCGGCGTAGCCGGTCGGTCGACATGCCCGGGCCCTGCGGCCGCCAAAGCGAATCATGCGGCAGGGCGTCGGTGAACATGAGCAGCTCGATCTGCTCGCTGGTGAGCTTCAGCGCTTTGGCCCACTGCTCGACGATCAGCAGCCACATCGCGTACTCGCGCTCGTCGCGTCCGCCGCGCAGTCGAATGCCGGCGTGCTCGGTCAGCCAGGCACGGACCAGGGCATCGAGGATCAGCGCTCGCCCATGAGGATCAGCGAAGTAGAGGAACTTACTGCCGAAGGCCATCCCGACATGAGGGATCTCGCTGGTCACACAGAGCGTGCGAAACGCACCGACGGGATCGCCATCAGCGAGCTGCGCGCGCGCCTTGCGAGAATCGTCCCTAGTCCCGGGTGGGCGAGGGCCTCCCCAAGCCGATACGGACCGCAACCGTTTGTCCCCAACCCCCAAATCTGCGACGCGATGAACCCGGCCAGAGCACCTCTCTGCGATCGCGGGCAGCCCAGCGCAAACGCACGACCATTCAAACGGTCCAGCTCGCCCGGTATCCCCGTGAGCAGAGCCGCGTACTCGCCCGCGGCAACACGCCACCGCTCGCGCTTGACCCGCACAGCCGGCTGCTGTGCTCCGTTAGTTAGCTCTCGCGCACGAGCGATTTCAAGCCATCTGGGATCGCGATTGCCAGCAACGTCGAAGTCACCGGTCAAGCATCCCCTGCGAAGCCCAGAGCCGCAACCGCCTGCACTCTTCGTCATCCTTCACGAGTCGCGGATTGGCTCCCAGCAAACCCCCGGTCCTGACAACGGCGCTCGCGAGCTGGCGGTGCTGTGGTGCAACCGCGACTTGCCAGGACGACCGCTCGGCCGCGGCGCGCGCGTCAAACCGGACAGGTCGTCCGTCGCCACCGGACTCGCCCGCTCGGGCGCTGGCCGGCAGACCATCGCGATCGTCCGGACCCCGGCTTGGTCGGACGCGCGTGTCGCCGGGAGCAGGGCCCACGCCGAGGCACATGGAACCGATCATTTGCCTATGCAGAGTCGCTCGGCGCCGCGGCCGCGCAACTCTCGTTCCCACACACTGGCCCGGGCCATCCACATGTCGCCAACTCGATCGCGCGCCGGGAGGTGGCGGAGAGATGGAAGCGATTGTGCCGACAGCCGGACCCGTAACGCTCGAGATTGGGCGAAAGCGTGCGTCAGACCGTGCTGGTGCTGGCGGTCGAGTTGCGGCCTAGGGACGTCGTCCGCGCGGCGCGCCACGATTTCGCGGTAGCGAAGGGAGGGGCAACGTGCGAGTCTGGCGACGGCTGATGGTCGATCGTTGCCCGACGATGTCGATGAGACAGTCAGAACCCTCCTGATTGGTCTCGGACAGGAGCAGGGAATGCAGGAGTTGAGCTTGGGTGTTCTCGGAACGTCTCGTAAGGCGGACGAGGTCCGGCTGCCGATCCACCCAGCGCATATCGAACGCATCGACGCCGGTCTGCGGCGTCGAATGTTCTTCGAGGACGGTTACGGTCAGCGTTTCGGAGTGGCGGATCAGCGCCTCTTAGAAAGCGTCGCGGGCCTCCGGTCGCGAGAGCAACTGATGACCGAGTGCGACGTGGTGCTGCTCGCGAAACCTGTCCTGGAGGATCTGATGATGCTCGCCGAGGGCAAGATTCTGTGGGGATGGCCGCACTGCGTTCAAGACGAGGATCTCACGCAAGTCGCGATTGACCGCCGCCTGACGCTGATCGCGTGGGAGGCGATGCATCATTGGACCTACGAGGGTGACTTCAGCCTCCACGTCTTTCACAAGAACAACGAGCTGGCCGGTTACTGCTCGGTGATGCACGCGTTGCAGCTGATCGGCATAACCGGGGCCTACGGCCGGCGGCTGCGAGCCGCCGTGATCAGCTTCGGCGCCACTGCACGCGGGGCGGTGACCGCGCTCTTCGCGCTCGGGGTGCACGACGTGGACGTGCTGACCCACCGTGGTGTCGCCGCGGTGGCTGCGCCGATCGCGCCGGCCCGCTTGATCCATTACGAGCGCGATCCCGAACGCCGTCACCGGGCGGCCGCGCTCAGCAGCTATGGGAGCCAACCGATCGCTGAGGTCCTCGCCGATCACGACATCGTCGTCAATTGCATTCTGCAAGACACTGACGATCCGCTGATGTTCGTGACGAGCGACGAGCTCAGCCACTTTGCGCCCGGCAGCCTCATCATCGATATCTCCTGCGACGAGGGGATGGGGTTCGAATGGGCGCGTCCTACGTCATTCGCCAAGCCAATGTTCAGCGTGGGGACGGGCGTCCGCTATTACGCCGTGGACCACAGCCCATCGCACCTGTGGAACTCGGCGACGTGGGAGATCAGCGAAGCGCTGCTCCCTTTCCTGGCCACCGTCATGTCGGGAGAGAAGGCCTGGACTGCCGATCGCACGATCCGTCGAGCAATCGAAATTCACGCGGGGGTCGTGCAGAACCCGAAGATACTCTCCTTTCAGTCGCGCTCCCCCTCGTTCCCTCACGCACGACTGGACGGGGGGCCTGCGGCGGCACCTGCCCACTAGGCGACGCACTACACCGGTCGCCGAGACCGCTTAACTTAACCACAGGCATCGCAGCCATGCGGGGCCGAAGTACCGACGCGAGATCAGCCCGCGCTGCGGTCCGTCCCGATATGCGGCCTGCGCCTGCTATCGGCCACCCGCATGGGCCGCTCGCCGCCTCACGGTTCGCGTGCTTGCCACAAACGGAAAGGCCGATCTGTCGCGAAGAGCAGCCGTCCGCACCGGCCTCGTTGCTCACGAGCCCCTGGTCGCCGATGCGCTCGCGCGAGGTGAGGCGGCCGGAGGATGAGAGCGATCGCCCGGACCGCTCCAGCCTGGGCGCTCGAGATCGGACGAACCCGCAAGCTGCCCCCGACCAGGATCCCGAATGTCGCGAGCATCAGGACCAAAGCCACAGGCCGCCGATGCGGCCAAATTAAGCGGAGAAGTCCGGCCGCTCAGATCTTGCAAGGGATCGTCACGCGACTGGACCGACCCGAAGGCGGAAGCCGTCACGATCCGGATCAGGCGCTTGCAAAGCGCCGCCACAGCTCGGGGTCGTTCTTGGTCTCACCCGGCTCGTAGCGCACGTTCTCGAGTGCCGGACGCTCTGACGGAAATCGCTCGTCTGATGGGTTTGACGAGAGGGTTATGATCGTCAGCGGAGCTTCGCCTTTACCCTCGGCGGGCACCTTTCGGCCCCAACTCCCGGTCGACGTGTGCGTGACCTGAAAGGTCATCGCTAGTCAACGGCGCGAGGAGTTGAGTCCATGGATCGTCCAGCGATGTCTCCGGAGAACGGGAGCGCGGCGCAGCAGGTCGTACTGCCTGACGGGGCGGTCCAAGAGGACTTTCATCGTGGGTTGAAGGAGCGTCATATCCAGATGATCGCGATCGGTGGCGCGATTGGGGTGGGTCTGTTCCTGGGCTCGGCGAAGGCGATTCAGCAGGCCGGGCCGTCACTGCTGGTGTCCTATGCGGTCGCCGGCGTCGCGATCTTCCTGATCATGCGAGCGCTCGGGGAGCTGCTGCTCTACCGGCCGGTTGCGGGGTCGTTCGCCACCTATGCCGATGAGTTCGTTGGTCCGTGGGCGGGGTTCGTGACGGCGTGGACGTACTGGCTGATGTGGGTGGTGATCGCGATGGCGGAGATCACCGCGGCAGGGATCTACGTGCAGTATTGGGCCCCCGGGCTGCCGCAGTGGATCCCTGCGCTGGTCGCGTTGGTGGGGCTCTTGGGGGTCAACTTGATCGCGGTTGGCGTGTTCGGCGAGTTCGAGTTCTGGTTCGCGATCATCAAGGTGGTCACGATCGTCGGGATGATCGTGCTCGGGCTGGCGATCATCGTGCTGGGCATCAGTTCGCTCGGTCATACCGCGAGCTTCTCGCACCTGTGGTCCTCGGGTGGGTTTTTCCCGAAGGGTTTCAAGGGTCCGTTCCTGGCTTTGCAGATCGTGATGTTCGCGTTTTTGGGGGTTGAGCTGATCGGCGTGACGGCGGGCGAAGCCCAGAACCCCACCAAGTCGATCCCGTCGGCGATCAACAAGGTCATCTGGCGGATCCTGATCTTCTATATCGGCGCGCTGGTGATCATCATGTCGCTGGTCGCGTGGAACCACTTGGACCCAAAGAGCAGCCCGTTCGTGGTGGTGTTCTCCCGAGTCGGGATTCCAACCGCGGCGGGGATCGTCAACTTCGTCGTGCTGACCGCGGCGCTGTCGTCGTGTAACAGCGGCATCTTCAGCACCGGCCGGATGCTGCACACACTCTCGGGCTTCGGGCAGGCGCCCGCTGCGCTGGGCAAGGTCAGTCGCCACAAGGTTCCCGCGGCGGGCATGATGGTGTCGTTCGTGGCGATGCTGGCCGGGGTCCTGCTGAACTACTTCATTCCGGCCAGCGCGTTTGCCTACATCACGAGCATCGCCACCGTCTGTGGGCTGTTCGTGTGGGGGATGGTCATGTATTCGCACCTGAGCTACCGCAAAGCGGTGAACGCCGGCCGGCTGCCCGAGGGCAAGTTCCGGATGCCGCTGACGCCCGGGGGGAACTGGTTCGTGCTGGGGTTCCTCGCGATGGTGCTGGTGCTGCTGGCGTTCAACGCCGACACGCGGATCGCGTTGTACGTGACTCCGGTCTGGGTGCTCGTGATGGTGATCGGATATTTCGCCTCGCGCGCACACCACACCCGACTGACCCCCGTGCACGCCACGGCCGAGACCCACGCGCACAAGCCGAAGCCACCCAAGACGTCTGGGCCCACGGTTGGGCCCACCGCAACGCCGGCGTGACTTTCTTCGAGCCAAACCAAAGTGATATGAGGTGATGGGATGCGAATCGGTGTCGTGAAGGAGATCAAGCAGGCCGAGCGGCGGGTGGCCCTAACGCCAGCCGGCGCGCACGACCTGGTCGCGATCGGGGCAGAAGTGCTGGTCGAGGCCGGGGCGGGCATCGGGTCGGGCTTTTCCGATGACGCGTACACGGTGGTCGGAGGGCAGGTCCTGCCGACTGCTGCGGAGGTCTGGGAGCGGAGCGAGCTGCTGCTCAAGGTCAAGGAGCCGATCGAGCCGGAGTATCCGCTGATGCATGCTGACCTGACGATGTTCACCTACTTCCATCTCGCGCCCGACCGGCCGCAAACCGAGGCGATCCTGAGCTCCGGGGCGACCGCGATCGCGTATGAGACGGTCGAGACCGCGGACGGGCGGCTGCCGTTGCTCGCGCCGATGAGCGAGATCGCCGGGCGACTTGCTACCCACGCGGGCGCCTACTTCCTGCAAGCACCCCTCGGCGGCGCGGGACTGCTGATGGGGGGCGTCACCGGCGTGGCCCCCGCCCGGATCGTCGTGCTCGGCGGTGGCGTGGTCGGGACAGGCGCTGCGCGGATCGCCCTCGGCGCCGAAGGAGAGGTGACGATCCTCGAGCGCTCGCTTGATCGCCTGCACGAGCTGGACCAGTACTTCGGCTCGCGAGCCCGGATCCTGATGTCCGACGCGATCGTCCTCGAGCACGAGCTCCGCGAAGCCGACGTGGTCATCGGCGCCGTGCTCGTCCCCGGGGCCGTCGCCCCGCACCTCGTGACCCGGGAAATGCTCGGTGTGATGAAACCCCGCTCGGTGATCGTCGACGTCGCGATCGACCAGGGAGGATGCTTTGAGACCTCGCACCCCACGACCCACGCCGACCCCGTGTTCGAGGTCGACGGAATTCTCCACTACTGCGTGGCGAACATGCCGGGCGCGGTTCCCGTGACAGCGACCCGAGCGCTGACCAACGCGACGCTCCCCTACGTCCGCCGGCTCGCCACCATAGGCGTGGACGCTGCACTCGCCGAGGACCCCGGCTTCGCACGGGGACTGAACGTCAAGAACGGAAAGATCACCTCCAAGCCAGTCGCCGAAGCCTTCGCCGAGGGCCCGTCTGTCGCCGCCTGGTAGCCGCCCTGACCACCCCGACTCATCGCCGCGCGCCGGACCGGCTAGTCGGCCCGGCGAGAGTCGGTTACCCAGGCCCCACGCTCCAACCCGCTGTCTCGGTAACCAGCCGGTGAGTTGACGAGTGCGAGGTCCTGACCGTGTCACCGCACCGACGTGTATCGGGTGCGGAGCGATGTGCTAGTTCGGCACCTGTGATGATGGCTGCGCCGGGCCCACGCTCGAGCTTGTGCTCGCCTTCATCACGACAGCTCGACAGCCCCTGTCCAAGCTCCGTCTCCGCACCGAGGCTTCCGCGCGATTTGTCGAGGAGCTTGGGCCGCGCCAACCAAGTGCGGAAAGCTCGTTCCTCCGGACGATCGCTTCCCGTGTGCCCGGCTCACTCCGACGGACGAACGCTTCGGCGACGCAAGACGGGTCAGCTGCTGCCAGCGGCCACGACCGCTTGGTCGACGGGGAACGGCGGGTACCCGGGCGCTGCTCCGGGCGTGTCCCTTTCCGTCGAGCGCCGGCCGCGTCGCCCATGGC
>JALYTU010000082.1 GCA_030854125.1 Actinomycetota bacterium
CACATGATCGTGTCGGTGGCTGCGGCGGCGCGCGCGGTGTCGCACTCGCCCTCGGGATGAGCCAGCCTCTGGTAGGCGGTGGGCGCGATCAGCACCGGATGGGGGCGACGGCGGCCGAGCAGCTCGATGCTCGTGTCGCGCCGGCCGACGCCGACGAGCGCACGCGGGCGCAGGGCGAGCCGGCTCCACGCCGCGCGGTTGTCATCGAGCGTGATCTCGTCGGTCGCGCCGCCGGCGATGTAGGCGTGGGCGGCCGGGTCCAGCGTCGCCTGCGCGGCCTGCTCCCACTCCTCCGGAGAGACGAGGGCATCAAGGTCGGGGCTGCTCATCTCATGAAAGCTACGGAAATTGCGGGGCCGGCCCGAGGGCGGACACGAAGTCCCCGCATTTTGGGGGTAATCCGGGGATCCGGAAGTTCCTGCGTTTTCCGGGAATGGCGATTGCGCGCCGGTATCCGGTCCGCTTTGATCCTCACCGCAGGGCAAGTCCGAAACACCCTCACTCAGGAGTACGGTCATCGATGGCCAACGGTCGCGTGACAGCCGCCAAGGCGAGCTGCGATAACTGCTTTTTTCATCAGCACGAGCTCTGCGCGCTCGTGTCTGACGAGGCCTGCCCCACCTTCCGTCCCGCCCATCCCGACGGTTTGCGGCCGCCCAGCCAGATGCGGTTCGTGTTCCGCCAGGAGCGCCGCCTGCAGGTCGCTTGGGCGTTCCCGACGCCCAGCGAGCAGGTCGCACTGCACGCCTGATCGGTCGGTCGTGCACCGGCGCAGCCCGGGACGCGAAACCGTTCTATATGTTTACGCGCATGTACTGGCCGTTGCTCGGCGGATTCATCGTCTTCGTGCTGTTCGCGCTCCTGATGGGCTGGCTCACCGATTCATCTCGGCGTCGCGGCGCCGACCGCGACGGTCACTGAGCCACGACGCTGGCCCCCGCCTCGGGCGTCTGATCCGCATCTGCGGCCCGCTGCGCCCGGGCGCCCAGCCACTCGGCCCCCGCGTGATCAGTCGCCCCGTGCACGAGAATCGAGCAGAAGACGGTCAGCGCGGTGAGGTGAAACAGCGTCTCGCCATGGGCCAGGCCGTCTCCGAGCACGAGCAATGAGAAGGTCATCGTCGCCACGCCCTTGGGGCCGAACCAGGACATGAACGCACGCGTCGCGGTGTCGGTGCCGGTTCCGGCCAGCGCGGAGAACACCGCCACCGGCCGCGCGATCAACAGGGTCGTGACGAGGACCGCCACCGCTCCCCAGCCCGGGCTGACCAGGCCCTGCAGGGTGAGCAGCGAACCGAACACGACGAAGATGCCGAGCTTGACCAGCTCGACCAGTACGGCGCCCTGGCGCTCGAAGTAGACGCGGAGTTCCGGGCGCCGGATGCCCAGGGTGATCGCGGTCACGAACACGGCGATGAGACCGTTGCCGTGCGGCGCCAGCCCGGCCGCCCCGTAGGCAGCACACGCCGCGCCGAGTCCGAACAGCGCCCGCTGGTGGGGCGGGATGCCCGCAGCGAGACCGGAGCGGCCGGGGACCAGACGGGCCGCGATCAGCCCGACGACGAGCCCGACGGCAAAGCCGAAGCCGATGTTCTCCAGGGCGAACTGCCACCAGACGACATGGCCGGCGCCGAGCGCGGCCGCGAACACGAGCACGGCCGGGAGCGCGAGGCCGTCGTTGAGCCCGGACTCGAGGTTGAGCGAGTGGCGCACCAGTCGTGGCACGCGTGGGTTGGTGACCACGCTGGAGGACAGCACCGGGTCAGTCGGAGACAGCAGCGCGCCGAGCAGCAGCCCCTCGGTCCAGGTCAGCCCGGCCAGCCAGTGTCCGACGGCGGCGATGATCACCGCGGTCAGCGGCATCGCCAGGATGAGCTTGCGCAGCGGTAGCCGCCAATGGCTCTGCAGCATCTCGCCCTCGACCTCGAGGCCGTCACGAAACAGGATCACGATCAGCGCGACGGTGGCGAGGTCAGTGACGAACCCGCCGCGCGCGCTGAGCACCAGCACGCCGAAGCCGCCGTGGCCGAGCGCGAAGCCGGCAATCACGAACAGGGCCGTCAGCGAGACGAAGCTGCGCCGGGCCAGCCCCGACACCAGCGCTCCGGCGACCAACGCAAGTCCGAGGACGAGCACGGTGGTCCCGAAGTGGGGCGACACCGCGCCGAGGGGCGCGGCAACAGGGGTGGGCATCGCGGTCACCGGGTTAGAGTGTCAGACGCGGGGCCCTTTCCCGGCCCCTGAACCGAGGAGAGCCAGTTGCAGGTCAGCGTGCTGGGCAAGTCACCGTCGTGGCAGGACGCCGCCGGTGCGTGCAGCGGATATCTCGTCGAGGAGGATGGTTTCCGGTTGCTGCTGGACTGCGGCAACGGCGTCTTCTCCAAGCTGCGCCGGATCTGTGACTACGTCGACCTCGACGCCGTCGTGATCAGCCATCTGCACCCCGACCATTTCCTGGACCTGATCCCGTACAGCTACGCGCTCTCCTACGCACCGCGGCAGCAGCCCGTCCCGGTGGGCGGCTGGCCCGGCACCGACAGCCCGGCCCGGCCCGATCTCTACGTCCCCCACGGCGGCCCGGAGATGTTCCGGCGGATCGTCAGCTGCTGGGGCCAGGAGGATCTCGTCGACGGCGCCTTCGCGATGCATGAGTACGGGGCGCAGGACGAGCTGACCCTCGGCCCGTTCGGGGTGCGCTTCTGCGAGGTCCCGCACTTCACGCTGACCCATGCGGTCCAGATGAGCTGCCACGGCTCGCGCTTCACCTACGGCGCGGACTGCAGCCCCAACTCTGAGCTCGTGCGCTTCGCCCAGGACACGGACGTGCTGATGATCGAGGCTACGCTGCCACGTCCCGAGCGGACCGGGGTGCGCGGCCATCTCACCCCGCGCGAGGCCGGCGAGCACGGACGCCAGGCCGCCGCCCGGCGGCTCGTGCTCACCCATTACTCCGACGAGATGGACTCCGAGTGGGCTCAGCAGGAGGCCGCCGAGGCGTTCGGCGGCCCGGTCGAGATGGCTGTCGAGGGTGAGGTCTACGCCCTCCAGAACGCAGAACAGCCGAGCTGAGATCCGTTCAGCCCGGCTGGATTGCGTGTGCGGTTCGCGAGCGCCCGTGGGCGCCCGGTACAGCTCAGCTGGACTAGCTGATGAAGCCGTCCTTCGTGAGGATCGCGGCAGCCTTGCTGGCGGCCAGCGTGCCGGGGAACGACGGCAGGACGCCGTGGCCGCCGTTGGCGGCATCAAAGAAGCTGAAGTGCGACGCCTCGTTGGCGGCAACCGCAGCGGCGGCAACCTTCAGGTCCGTGGAGCTAAACGACTTGACAGCGCCAAGATAGGTTTCGACGAAGGCCATCTCCAGAGCAACACCGGTGCTCGTGAGTGCCTTGGTGCTCTTGACCGCAGCGCTCGGGATGTGCAGCCTGAAGCCCTTCGGTGTGTGCTTGGGACCCAGGGCGTCCTTCCATGCGGTCCGGTGCGCCACTTCGTTCTTGAGCGCGGCCACAAAGTAGTCCTGGTTCTTCAGGCCCTTGAAGGACGAGAAGTTGTTGATGATCGCCGTGTAGACCTTGACGGCCAGGCTCTCCGCGATGTAGCCGACCTGCAGCGTCGCGATGTCGCTCTTGGTGGTCTTTGCGAAGGCAACGCCGTCCATCGAGGCGAGAATGCCACCCGAGCCAACCAGGACCAGGCTGCCCTTGGCAGCGTTCTTGATGAACTGGCCCCGGTTGACCACCGGATTTACGTCTGTCATGCGGTTCTCCTTTTGGTTTGAATCCGACTGCTAACGCGCTGAAACGCGCGGCAGGGTCGAACGGATCACCGCGTCGGCATTGCTAACAGAATCTCAACCCTGTCCCAACGCGCCGCGATCGGGCGGACAAACCGCGGGTTTCGCGTATCCTCGGAGCTTCACCGCCAAGCGTCGAGGGAGACCAATGCCATCGTTGCGCAAAAAGGCCAAGGCGGCGGTTCCGTTCACTGCCGCCGACGTGGCCAATATCACCAGGAACAATCCGTACATCCAGCGTCTGATCGAGGACTCTGACCTGCGCGACAGCGTTCGCGCAGCGTTGGACTCGGGCAAGAGCGCCTACGGGCGTCTCTCCAACGGTAAGGCGCCGCATCGCGCACTGCTGGAGGACAAGAAGCTGCAGAACGATCTGCGGCAGGCCGCCGAGGCGGTGCGAGACGCGACGCTGAGCCTGAGTGACGCCCCCAAGCGCCGGACTCGCAAGAAGCGCCGCCTGGGTCGCACGCTGCTGATCGCGCTCGTCGGCGCGGCGGCCTCCCTGGCCGGCTCGGAGAAGTTGCGCGGGAAGGTGCTCGACACGCTGTTCGGCGCCGAGGAGGAGTTCCAGTACACGCCTCCGGCGAGCACGCCGGCGCCGCCGCCGGCGACGCCCGTCACCGCCGCCTAGCACCGTCTCACATCGGTTGTGCTCTGAGGGCGTCCCGCAGGGGGCGCCCTCGGTCATTGTGTGCGACCTAGACTCAACGGCCATGGAGGCCGCCGCGGTCACCCAGGGGGCCACAGGGCGCGAGCTCCCGGGCGAGAAGGCCACTCGGATCGTCGAGGCGATGCGGACCAGCGTCGCCGAGCGTGGGATCTCCGGCTCGACCTTTGACGTCGTCGCCCGCGCCGCGGGCGTCTCTCGCGGCCTGCTGCACTACTACTTCGGCACCAAGGAACGGCTGCTGGTCGAGGCCGTGCGGCGCGAGACCGAGGTCCGCGGCGCACTACTGCGCGACGCGGTGGCCAGAGCCCAGGGAGCCGACGAGCTGATCGACGGGCTCGTGCGCAGTTTTGAGGATCTGCTCGGCGCGGGTCCGAGCCAGGTGGTGATGTTCTACGAGCTGCTGACGCTCGCCCAGCGCAATGAGGGGATCGCGGCCGAGCTGTCCGAGCTCTCGCGCACGCTGCGCCTGGAACTTGCGCAGGCGCTGCGGACCGGGCGTGACGCCGGCGTCTTTCAGTTGCGCGCCGGCCCCGACGAGGTGGCCAGCTTCCTGCTCGTGCTCGCCGACGGGGTCATGATTCGCCGCATGAGCGAGCCCGATCTCGACGTGCGTGCGCTGATGGACCAGGCCGTGCTCGCCGCCCGCGCGCTGCTGGCCTAGTCGTGGGCCCACTGGAGGCGCTCCGCAGGCGCCGCCTGACCGCGTTGCTCGCCGCCGTCGCGCTGGTGCTCGTCGTGCTCGCCGTGGCTCAGGTCGTGCTCCCCGGAATCGCCGCCCAGCAGTTGCGCGACCGGCTCGCGCGGTCGGGGCAGGTCCTGTCGGTGTCGGTCGACGCGTTCCCGGCGGTGGAGCTGCTCTGGCATCACGCCGACCGGGTGACGGTCCGGCTTGGCCGCTTTCGCTCCAGTCCCGGCGGCCTGGCCCGCTTGCTCGACGAATCCTCGAGCGTGGGTGTCCTGTCGGCATCGGTGGCCCAGCTCGACACCGGTCTGCTCAGCTTGCGCAACGCGGCGCTGTCGAAGTCCGGATCGACCCTGTCGGGAGCAGCGCTGATCACCCAGTCCGACCTGCGGACCGCGCTCCCCGTGCTCGACTCCGTCACCCCGGTGGCGTCCGCGCAGGGCACGCTGACGCTGCGTGGCACCGCGACCCTGTTCGGCCTCACCGCCTCGGTGGACGCAACGCTCCGCGAGCAGGATGGCGGGATCGTCGTCACGCCGCAAGTCCCGTTCGGCGGCCTGGCCGCGATCCGCGTCTTCTCAGACCCCCGGCTCGCGGTCACCGCGATCTCCGCCGCGCCGGCCGCGTCGGGATTCACCGTGCGGGCTACCGGCGTTCTGCACTGATCCGGGCGCTGCGTCAGGGGGCGGCGGTCAGCGCGGCCAGGCCGCGCACGTTGCCGCGATCGGTCATCTCGGTCTCGCCCGCTCGCTCGCCCTTGAGGTAGCGGTCAAAGAAGCCGGTCGTCACGCGCTCGATGATCGACAGCTGAGGCTGCTGGGTGGTGTAGGGGGGGAGGTGACCGGCCCCGAGCAGGCGCAGCAGGTACTTGGGACGGGGGGCGGCGCGGAAGAAGTCATAGGTGAAGTGGGGGCGGTTGGTCATATCTCCCGTGCCCTGGGTGGCCAGCAGCGGCAGGCTCGGGCGCGGGAAGTACACGGCCCGGGAGTTGGGAAGCTCGGCGCCGGAGAGGATCGCTGCGGCGCGCACGCGCGGGTCACGGTAAAAACGGTCGTAGGCCATCGCCAGCGCGGTCTCGCCGCCGTCGGATTGGCCGCTGATCCCGATCCGTCCCGGACTGATCCGCCCGGCCAAAAAGCTGCGCTGCTGGGCGGCGAGTGTGAGCATGCCGGTGATCACGAAGCTCATATCCGCGGGCTGGTTGACGAGGTCGGCCTCGTCGGGGCCGCCGGGGGCGTGCGCATTCTCCAAAGGGAACACCGGCGCGGCGACGACATATCCGGCCTGAGCCCAGGCGGTCAGCAGGCGGTAGTAGGCGGCCGGGGTGACCGCAAATCCATGGCCAAAGACGATCAACGGCAGCGGGCCGGTGGCCGCCGCGGGATATCGGATGACCGTGACCAGCGTCCGCGGGACCGCGTGGTGGTGCGGGTACTTCACGTTCCGGCTGGCATCGATGAAGGTGACCACGTGGGTGATCACGTGGGGCGAGACCCTCGGGGTCCTGCTCGTGCTCGTGCTCGGGCTCGTGCCCCGGGCGGCCAGCGGAGCCGACGCCGCGTTCGCGCAGCCGCCGGCGGCGAGCGCGATCAGCACGACGATCAGCGCCGTGAACGGGCGCGCCGGCATCGAGCGCGGCCGGTGCGGCTCAGCGCACGTAGACGCCGAAGAAGTCGCGATCCTCGGGGGTGAGATAGCGCTGGTTTGAGCGGTCCATGCTCGCCAGCAGGTTGGCGGCGCCGATCGCACCCGGGTGACGATAGGAGATAAAGCTCGTCCAGTAGGTGTTGATGTCGAGCTCCATGGCCCGCACCGCCCCGGCTCGCTGCAGGACGGTGGCCAGCGAGCCGACCGTCATGTAGTTGGCCGCGGCGTAGATGAGGTTGCCGCGGCGGTCGATCCCAACCCCGGAACGCCACACGCGGACCGCGTTGCCGAGCGTCGCCCCCCACTCGGGACCGTCGGACAGGTTGGGATTGAGGTGACCGTTGATCAGGATCAGCGGCAGGTTCTGACGCGCGTAGAGCACACTGGCGGGCGCCGTGGACCCGGAGGACCACGCCTGGATGTCGAGGCGCCCGTCGCGATAACGCACGATCGTGGCCAGCCCGTTCTTGAGCGGCGCATAGGTATGGCCCCCGGTGGCAAAGCCGCCGCCCGAGTCGACCAGCTTGAAGCCGCTGTTGAACGCCGCCACGAGCTTGCCGCGCAGCGCCGACGGTAGCTCCTCAGGCCCACGCGAGGGCAACGTGATCGCCGGTTCCAGGCGACCCGGGTACAGCCATGTCGAGGTCCGGGTGTGGTCGATCCAGGCCACGCCGGCGACGTTCTGGGGGTAGAGCGCCTCGGGCCGGTATTGGGTGACGAGCACCGGTGGGCGGCTGCCGCCGGTGGCGTAGGTCGCGTGCCAAGCGCCCTCTCCGGCGAGCGCAGGGTGGATGACCGGATGGATGTTGGGCGGCTCGTAGTAATGGACGGGGACGTGTCCGGAGCTCGCGGAGCCGCCGCCGACGCCGGCCTGGTGGGGGAGGGTGTGCAGCGCCGGTCCGCCGGTCGACGGCGCCTGGAAGGTCGTGTACCAGAAGTTCTCGACCTTGTTGACGATCCCGCGAGCGCCGTTGTCCCGCAGCCACTCCACGGTGCGGATCGACAGGCTCGAGTTCGAGGCCTGCGTGAGCATGCTCGCGTAGGAGACCAATGAGGGCAGGGCGAGAACCAGCGCGGTGATCAGCAGCACCCGACGCACCCGGTGGGCGGTGCTCGGCTCGGGATGCAGCGGCCCCGAGGGGGGAAGGATCGGTCGCCGCGGGCGCACGGGTGCTTGTCTGGTGGGGGCCAGCATCGCCTACGATCGTGCCAATCGCATGCAGATCTTTGGCTTAAGGCCGTCTGAGAGCTCCCTCATGAAGCTCACATGTTCGGTTGAGACAGCGCGCATAGGTTCGATCTGATGACGTCTTCGCGGCGAGGATCCACAGCGGCGTGGCCCTCGCCGGGCCGTGCGGTCCCCGTCGCGGCTCCCGCACACGGTACCGACAGCTCGGGGCCGGCCGACGGAGTGCGCAGCC